>JAURXG010000460.1 GCA_030654555.1 Aquabacterium sp. | reverse complement strand
GCTTACATCGGCCCGGCGGGCAAGTACCTGACGCTGTTGTCCAGGGACGGACGGCGCGGCATCCGTTTTGAAACCGACGGTGGCAAGGTCACTCGCTTCTACGCAGGTACCGCTGAAGCGATCCAATTGATCGAAGGCTGCCAGTAACGGCAAGAAAAAAGGGCGCTGGAGCGCCCTTGTTTCCATCACGCAGGACGCGATCGATCAGCGCCCCGCGAAGGCTTCCAGCGCCGCGTTGAACGTGGCGCTCGGCCGCATCGCCGCCGTCACCTTCGCCATGTCGGGGTGGTAGTAGCCGCCGATGTCCACCGGCTTGCCCTGCACCGCGATCAGTTCCGCCACGATCTTGTCTTCGTTGTCCGACAGCGCCTTGGCCAGCGGCGCGAACTTCGCCTTCAGCGCGGCGTCGTCGTTCTGTTCGGCCAGGGCCTGGGCCCAGTACAGCGCCAGGTAGAAGTGGCTGCCGCGGTTGTCCAGGCCGCCGACCTTGCGCGAGGGGCCGCGGTCTTCGTCCAGGATGCGGCCGTTGGCCAGGTCGAGCGTGCGCGCCAGCACCGGCGCCGACGAGTTGATCCAGCGCTGGGCCACGTGTTCAAGCGACGCGGCCAGGGCCAGGAACTCACCCAGCGAGTCCCAGCGCAGGTAGTTTTCCTGCACGAACTGCTGCACGTGCTTGGGCGCCGAGCCGCCGGCGCCGGTTTCGAACAGGCCACCGCCGGCCATCAGCGGCACGATCGACAGCATCTTGGCGCTGGTGCCCAGCTCCATGATCGGGAACAGGTCGGTGAGGTAGTCGCGCAGCACGTTGCCGGTGACCGAGATGGTGTCCTTGCCCTGGCGGATGCGCTCGAGCGAGACCTTCATCGCTTCCATCGGCGTCAGGATGCGGATGTCCAGGCCGTGGGTGTCGTATTCCTTCAGGCAGCGTTCGACCTTGGCGATCACCTGCACGTCGTGCGCGCGCGACGGGTCCAGCCAGAAGATCGCCGGCGTGGCGCTGATGCGCGCGCGGGTGACGGCCAGCTTCACCCAGTCCTGGATCGGCGCGTCCTTGGTCTGGCACATGCGCCAGATGTCGCCGGCTTCCACCGCGTGTTCGAACAGCACCGCGCCCGCGTCGTCGGTGACGCGCACGGTGCCGGCGCTGGCCACCTGGAAGGTCTTGTCGTGCGAGCCGTATTCCTCGGCCTTCTGCGCCATCAGGCCGACGTTGGGCACGCTGCCCATCGTGGCCGGGTCGAAGGCGCCGTTGGCGCGGCAGTCGTCGATCACCACCTGGTAGATGCCGGCGTAGCAGCGGTCGGGGATGACAGCCTTGGTGTCCTGCAGCTCGCCGGCCGCGTTCCACATGCGGCCCGAGTCGCGGATCATGGCCGGCATCGAGGCGTCCACGATCACGTCGCTGGGCACGTGCAGGTTGGTGATGCCCTTGTCGGAATTCACCATCGCCAGCGCCGGCCGCGCGGCGTACACGGCCTGGATGTCGGCCTTGATGCCGGCCTGCGCGGCCTCGGGCAGCTTGGCGATCTTCTCGTACAGGTCGCCGATGCCGTTGTTGATGTCGAAGCCGACGCCGGCCAGGGTGGCGGCGTGCTTTTCCAGCGCGTCCTTGTAGAACTCGCCCACCACGACGCCGAACATGATCGGGTCGGAGACCTTCATCATGGTGGCCTTGAGGTGCAGCGAGAACAGCACGCCGCGCGCCTTGGCGTCGGCGATCTGCGCGGCCACGAAGGAAGCCAGCGCCTTGCGGCTCATCACCGAGGCGTCGACGATCTCGCCGGCCTTCACCGCCAGGCGCGGCTTGAGCACGGTGACGCTGCCGTCGGTGGCCACCAGTTCGATCTTCAGGTTGCCGGCCTGGGCCAGCGTGGCCGAGCGCTCGGAGCCGTAGAAGTCGCCGCCGTCCATGTGCGAGACGTGCGAGGCCGAATCGGTCGACCACTTGCCCATGCGGTGCGGGTGCTTGCGCACGTTTTCCTTCACGGCCTTGGGCGCGCGGCGGTCGGAGTTGCCTTCGCGCAGCACGGGGTTCACGGCGCTGCCCTTGGCGCGGTCGTAGCGGGCCTTGGCGTCGGTTTCGGCTTCGTTGTCGGGCTCGTCCTCGTAGTCGGGCAGGTGGTAGCCCTGGCCCTGCAGTTCGCGGATGGCGGCCTTGAGCTGCGGCTCGGAGGCGCTGACGTTGGGCAGCTTGATGATGTTGGCGTCGGGCGTCTTGGCCAGGGCGCCCAGTTCGGCCAGGTCGTCGGCCACCTTCTGGTCGTCGCGCAGGTGCTCGGGGAACTGCGACGCGATGCGTCCGGCCAGCGAGATGTCGCGCGTCTGCACTTCGATGCCGGCGGCGCCAGCGAAGGCCTGCACGATCGGCAGCAGCGACTGGGTGGCCAGGAACGGCGCTTCGTCGGTGAGCGTGTAGATGATCTTGGGGTTGTCGGACATGGGGCGAGGTCTTCCCGTGATGGCATTGCCAGGGGCTCGCGCGCAGCGGTGGCGCGGGCAAGCCGCCATTGTCGCGGTTCCGGCCCGCCGGGGAAAGCTGGCCTCAGGTGGCCCAGTCGGCCGGCACCAGCGGCGGCAGGCCGTGCACGGCGCGCGCACGGTCGCACTGCGGGCTGGGCGCGCCGGTTTCCCACGCGGCGCCCAGTTCGCGGCAGGGCGCGGGTCGCGACGCGTAGATGCGGCAGGACGTCCCGGCGCCGACCGTGCCGTCCAGCGCCACGCAGCGCACCGGTGCAAGGGCTTCGTCGGTGCCGCGCATCGCCAG
>JAURXG010000449.1 GCA_030654555.1 Aquabacterium sp. | reverse complement strand
TCAAGCCGCGGCCTTGAGGCGCTCGATGCGCTGTTCCATCGGCGGGTGGGTGGAGAACAGCGCCATCAGGCCGCTGGGCCGCGCGCTGATGCCCATGGCCTTCATCGCCTTGGGCATCACGCCAGGATCCAGCCCGCCCAGGCGGGCCAGGGCGTTGATCATCGGCTGCTTGCGGCCCATCAGCTGGGCGGCACCGGCGTCGGCGCGGAACTCTCGCTGGCGCGAGAACCAGGCCACGATGATCGCGGCCACCGCGCCCAGCAGGATGTCGAGCACGATGGTGGTGATGTAGTAGCCCATGCCCGGGCCGTCGTTGGTGTTGCGCAGCACCACCTTGTCGACGAAGTTGCCGATCACCCGCGACAGGAATACCACGAAGGTGTTCATCACGCCCTGGATCAGCGCCATCGTCACCATGTCGCCATTGGCCACGTGGGCCACCTCGTGGCCGATCACCGCCTCGACCTCTTCACGTGTCATCGACTGCAGCAGGCCGGTGGACACCGCCACCAGTGCCGAGTTCTTGAACGCGCCGGTGGCGAAGGCGTTGGGTGCGCCTTCGTAGATGCCGACCTCGGGCGTGGTGATGCCGGCCTTCTGCGAAAAGCGCTCGACGGTGGCCACCAGCCAGGCGTGGGTGGGGTCGGTCGAGCCGTTGATCAACTGCAGCTTGGTGGTCCACTTGGCCATCGGCTTGCTGATCAGCAGCGAGATGAAGGCGCCGCCGAAGCCCATCACCAGCGCGAAGCCCAGCAGCGAGGTCAGGTTCAGCCCGTTGGCGGTGAGAAAGCGGTTCAGGCCCAGCAGGTTGACGGCCAGGCCCAGCACCAGCATCACACCCAGGTTGGTCAGCAAGAACAAGGCAATGCGTTTCATCGTGGCACTCGCCCAGGGCGAGAAAAGTCGGAAGTGCCTGGATTGTGGCGGTTTTCAGGGTTCTGAAAAATCATCCGAAATCGCTTTGATAATTCGGTTTTACATGGTGTATCGATGCCGCTCAGTAGGCCTGGCTCAGTAGGATTTCGGCAAGCCCAGCACCTTTTCGGCAATGAAACACAGGATCAACTGCGGGCTGACCGGCGCCAGCCGCGGGATCCAGGCCTCGCGCAGGTAGCGCTCGACGTGGTACTCCTTCGCGTAGCCCATGCCGCCGTGGGTGAACATGGCGTTTTCGCAGGCGCGCCAGCAGGCCTCGGCGCCCAGGTACTTGGCGGCGTTGGCCTCGGCCGCGCAGGGCTGGTGCGCGTCGTACAGGCTGGCGGCCTTGTGCACCATCAGGTGCGCGGCTTCCAGTTCCATCCAATTGCGTGCCAGTGGGTGGGCGATGCTCTGGTTCTGGCCGATCGGGCGGTTGAACACCACCCGCTCCTTGGCGTAGCTGGCGGCCCGCGCCAGCGCCGCGCGGCCCAGGCCGATGGCCTCGGCGCCGATCAGGATGCGCTCGGGGTTCAGCCCGTGCAGGATGTACTGGAAGCCCCGGCCTTCCTCGCCGATGCGGTCTTCGACCGGGATGCGCAGGTCGTCGATGAACAGCTGGTTGCTGTCGACCGCCTTGCGGCCCATCTTGGGGATCTCGTGCACCGCGATCGCCGTGCGGTCGAGCGCGGTGTAGAACAGGCTCAGCCCTTCGGTGCCGCTGCACTGGTCCTGCGGCGTGGTGCGCGCCAGCAGCAGGATGCGGTTGGCCACCTGAGCGGTGCTGATCCACAGCTTCTGGCCCGAGACGCGGTAGTGGTCGCCGTGGCGAACGGCCTTGGTCTTGAGCCCCAGCGTGTTCAGGCCGCTGTCGGGCTCGGTGACGCCGAAGCAGGCCTTGTCCTGGCCGGCGATCAGCGGCGGCAGCCAGCGCGATTTCTGCTCGTCGGTGCCGAACACCACCGCCGGGTGCAGGCCGAAGATGTTCATGTGCACCGCCGACGCCCCCGACAAGCCGGCGCCGGTGGCGGCGATGGTGTGCATCATCAGCGCCGCCTCGGTGATGCCCAGCCCGGCACCGCCATAGGCCGGCGGCATCGCGATGCCCAGCCAGCCGGCCTGCGCCAGCGCCTGGTGAAAATCGTGCGGAAAGCCGCCCTCGGTGTCCTTCTGCAGCCAGTAGTCGGCGTCGAAGGGCGCGCACAGGCGGGTGATCGCGTTCACGATCTGGTGTTGGTCGTCGCTGAGCTTGAAGTCCATGCGGTGAGCTTAGGCGCTGTGGCCGTTGAATGCTTGACGCCCGAGTGACGGCCGCCGCCCCGTGTTTTCACGCATCATCCATGCCCCCACACCGGAGACCCGCACCATGCAAGCCACGATGATGAATGTGCCGCTGTCGATCAACCACTTCCTCGACCGCGCCGGCACGATCTTCAAGCACAACACCATCGTCTCGCGCCTGCCCGACAAGACCTTGCGCACCCACACCTACGGCCAGTGGCACCAGCGCACGCTGCAGCTGGCCGCGGCGCTGAAGGCGGCGGGCCTGCAGAAGGGCGACCGCGTGGCCACGCTGTGCTGGAACCACCATGTGCACCTGGAGGCGTATTTCGGCATCCCCGCCGCCGGGGGCGTGATGCACACGCTGAACCTGCGGCTGTCGCCCGAGGAGATCGGCTGGATCGCCGCCGACTGCAAGGACCGCTTCCTGATCATCGACGACGTGCTGCTGCCGCTGTACCGGCAGATGGCCCACCTGCATGCCTTCGAGAAAGTGCTGGTGTTCCCGTTCTCGGGCGCGGCGGTGCCTGCCGACCTGGTCGACTACGAGGCCTTCATCGCCGGGGGCGACGCCGCCGGCTTCACCGTCGCGCCGCACGACGAGAACGACCCCATCGCCATCTGCTACACCAGCGGCACCACCGGCCGGCCCAAGGGCGTGGCGTATTCGCACCGCTCCACCGTGCTGCACACGCTGGTGGGCTGTCTGGGCGACCACTGGGGCCTGCGTGGCAACGACGTGGTGATGCCGGTGACGCCGATGTTCCACGCCAACAGCTGGGGCATGCCGTACGGCGCGGTGATGATGGGGGCCAAGCTGGTGTTCCCGGGCCCGCACCTGCATCCCGACGACCTGCTCGACCTGATGCAGGCCGAGCCGCCCACGCTGTCGCTGGGCGTGCCCACCATCTGGATGAGCCTGATCCAGCTCTACGAGCGCGCCCAGACCGAGACGCCCGGCCGCTGGACGCTGCCGGCGGGCATGCGCTCGCTGGTGGGCGGCGCGGCGGTGCCCGAGGCGCTGATCCGCGCCTTCGACAAGCACGGCATCTGGATCATGCAGGGCTGGGGCATGACCGAGACCTCGCCGATCGCCACCATCAGCTACCCGCGTGCCGAGCTGAAGGACGCCACGCCCGACGAGCGCTACCGCCGCGCCGCGATGGCCGGCACGGTGGCGCCACTGGTCGAGCTACGGCTCAAGACCGACGACGGCCACATCGCCCCCTGGGACGGCCGGACCATGGGCGAGATCCAGGTGCACGGCCCCTACATCACCGGCCGCTACCACGAGGTACCGGTGACGGAAGACAAGTTCACCGCCGACGGCTGGCTGCGCACCGGCGACGTGGCGACGATGGACGAGCTGGGCTTCGTGCGCATCACCGACCGCACGAAAGACCTGATCAAGAGCGGCGGCGAGTGGATCAGCAGCGTCGACGTCGAGAATGCGCTGATGAGCCACCCGGCGGTGGCCGAGGCCGCGGTGATCGCCATCCCCGACCAGAAGTGGAGCGAGCGGCCGCTGGCCTGCGTGGCCTTCAAGCCGGGGCAGAATGCCGAACCGGCGGCGCTGAATGCGCTGCTGCTCGAGCGCGGCTTCGCCAAATGGCAGCTGCCCGAGCGCTACGAGGTGATCCCGGCCGTGCCGCGCACCTCCACCGGCAAGTTCTGGAAATTGAAGCTGCGCGAGATGTTCCCGCGCTGATCCCGCGTTGGCGGCTGCACCCTCGGGGCGATGCCCCGAGCCCTGACTGAGTGCATGCCTGAACAACTCTCCCTGCTGAACGCGGCGCCTGGCGACAACCCCGACGCCATCACGCTGGCCCATTACGCCGAGCGGGCCTACCTCGAATACGCGCTCAGCGTGGTCAAGGGCCGGGCGCTGCCCGACGTGTGCGACGGCGCCAAGCCGGTGCAGCGGCGCATCCTCTACAGCATGCAGCGCATGGGCCTGGGCCACAGCGGCCCGGGCGCGGCGGGCATCCCCAAGCCGGTGAAGAGCGCCCGCGTGGTGGGCGACGTGCTGGGTCGCTTCCACCCGCACGGCGACCAGGCGGCCTACGACGCGCTGGTGCGCATGGCGCAAGACTTTGCGCTGCGCTACCCGCTGATCGACGGCCAGGGCAACTTCGGCAGCCGCGAGGGCGATGGCGCCGCGGCGATGCGCTACACCGAGGCGCGGCTGTCGCCGATCGCCCGGCTGCTGATGGACGAGATCGACGAGGGCACGGTCGATTTCATCCCCAACTACGACGGCAGCACCGAAGAGCCGAAACAACTGCCGGCGCGGTTGCCGTT
>JAURXG010000105.1 GCA_030654555.1 Aquabacterium sp. | reverse complement strand
GCAATCTGCGTGCGCACCTGCGCCGGCGCCGTGCCGCCGCGCACGTTGCGCGCCTGCAGCGATCCGCGCAGCGTCAGCACCTCGGGCGCGTCGTCGCCGATCAGCGGGTGCAGGGCCTTCAGTTCGGCGATCGACAGGTCGGCCAGGTCGACGCCCTTCTGCAGCCCCAGCTTGACGGCATGCGCCACCACCTCGTGCGCGTCGCGGAAGGGCAGGCCCTTCTTCACCAGGTAGTCGGCCAGGTCGGTGGCGGTGGCGTAGCCGCGGCGTGCCGCGGCTTCCATGGCCGCGGGCTTGACGGTGATGCCGGCCACCATCTCGGCCATGATGCGCAGCGTGCCGGCCAGCGTGTCGACGGTGTCGAACAGCGGTTCCTTGTCTTCCTGGTTGTCCTTGTTGTAGGCCAGCGGCTGGCCCTTCATCAGGGTGATCAGGCCCATCAGGTGGCCGATCACGCGGCCGCTCTTGCCGCGTGCCAGCTCGGCCACGTCGGGGTTGCGCTTCTGCGGCATGATCGAACTGCCGGTGCAGTAACGATCGGCCAGGTCGATGAAGCCGAAGTTCTGGCTCATCCACAGCACCAGCTCCTCGGCCATGCGCGAGACATGCACCATGGTGATGCTGGCGAAGGCCAGGAACTCCATCGCGAAATCGCGGTCGCTCACCGCGTCCAGGCTGTTCTCGCACACGCCGTCGAAGCCCAGTTCCCGCGCCACCGCCTCGCGGTCCAGCGGGTAGCTGGTGCCGGCCAGCGCGGCCGCGCCCAGCGGCAGCCGGTTGCAGCGCTTGCGCACGTCGGCCAGGCGCTCGGCGTCGCGCGCGAACATCTCCACATAGGCCAGCAGGTGGTGGGCAAAGCTCACCGGCTGCGCCACCTGCAGGTGGGTGATGCCGGGCATCACGGTGTCGGTGTTCGACGCGGCCACCTCGACCAGCGCGCGCTGCATGTCGACCAGCAGGATCTGCAGCGCGTCGATCTCGCCGCGCAGCCACAGCCGCACGTCGGTGGCCACCTGGTCGTTGCGGCTGCGGCCGGTGTGCAGCCGCTTGCCGGCGTCGCCCACCAGCTGCGTGAGGCGGGCCTCGATGTTGAGGTGCACGTCCTCCAGCTCCAGCTTCCACTCGAACCGGCCGGCTTCGATCTCGGCGCTGATCTGCGCCATCCCGCGCTGGATGTCGGCCAGGTCTTGCGTGCCGATGATGCCCTGGGCCGCCAACATGCCGGCGTGCGCCAGGCTGCCGGCGATGTCGGCGCGCCACAACCGCTGGTCGAAATCGACGCTGGCGGTGTAGCGCTTGACCAGCTCGCTCATCGGCTCGGAGAACAGGGCCGACCAGGCCCTGGATTTTTGGTCGAGTTGATTGCCGGACATGCGTGCTGGGCTCTGGGGTGGACGTTGGGCGGGGGTTGGGCGGAAGTTGGCCGCGGGCGGGCCGGTGAAGGCCAGCCCGTATTATCCGGCCGCCTGTCCCGCTGCCTGCCCTGCAAGCCCCGAGCGCACCCTCCCCATGGCCCGAGCCGATCCCACCGCCGCCGCCCGTGCCGACCCGGCCACCGAGGCCGGCGACAGCGTGGCGCGCGACACCAGCCTGTGGCCCGACACCGCCCGCATGCGTGCCGGCAGCGCCAGCTCGCTGTTCGAGGCCAGCCGCTTCGATCCGCTGCACCGCCAGAAGCAACGCGAGCGCTGGCGCCTGGGCACGCAGTTCGACCTGTGCCGCCCGGCACTGGCGCTGCGCGTGCTGCTGTTCGTGCAGGTGGCCGTGGCGCTGGCCGCGCTGCCGCTGGCCCGGGGTTGGGTGGACGGTGCCAGCCGCGCGGCGGTGCTGGCCTTTGCGGCGCTGGCGGCGTCCTTGTTGTGGCTGCCTGCGGTGTGCGGCCTGCGGGGCTGGCTGGCGCGGTGGCAGCCGATGCCGCGCGAGGGGCTGCTGGCCGGGCTGGGCGCGGTGGCCGCGGGGCTGGCCTGGGCGATGGTGGCCGGGCTGGGCCTGGTGCCCCAGCGCG
>JAURXG010000433.1 GCA_030654555.1 Aquabacterium sp. | reverse complement strand
GCGCCTGCTCGATCAGCTGCGTCGGCCGGCCTTCGAGGCTGCGGTTGTTCTGCACGGCCAGCGTGTCGGCAAAGTCGGCCAGCAGGCCGGCGTTGCTGCCTTGCAGGGCCACGGCCCTGTCGAAGGCCGGCACGGCGTCGGCATGGCGGCCCAACCGGGCGTACGAGCGTGCCAGCATGGCCCAGCCTTCGGCGTTGTCGGGCTGCTCCTTCAGGCGCTGGGCGAGCTTCTCGACCGCGGCCGCGAACTGGGCTTCGTCGTCCGCACCCGGCGCCGCGGCATGGCCGGCACCGGCGGCCCCGGCCACCGGTGGGCCCGCGCTGGGCGTGCCCGGCGAGCCGGTGACGCCGTAGCCGACCCCGGCCACCACCAGCACCGCCAGCGACAGCAGGCCGACCAGCCGGCCCGAAGGGCGCGGTGCCGGCGCGACCGCCGCCGCGGCGCTGCCCGTCGACGGCGCGTCGAGCACCCGGTCGAGCAATTGGCGTTCGAGCGGCGCCTTGGCCGCTTCGTAGGCCTGGGCGCCGAGCGCGCCGCTGTCGCGCTGGGCCTTGAGTTGCTGCAACTGCTGGCGCAGCCGGGAGATGTCGTCGTTCATCGAGCAGGGTCTTTGCGCAGGGCGGCTTCGTCGGTTGGTGCGTCGTCGGTCTCGTCGGGCTCGAACTGGTCGGCCCCCATGCGGCTGCGGCGCCGCAGCACCAGCCACAGCGTGACCAGCCCGGCGCCCAGCAGCAGCGGTGGGCCGAACCACAGCAGCGCCGTGGTGTTCTTGACGGGCGGGCGGTAGAGCACGAAGTCGCCGTAACGCGCGGTCATGTAGTCGACGATCTCGCGCTCGCTCTTGCCGGCGCGCAGCATCTCGCGCACCTGGTTGCGCAGGTCGATCGCCAGCCCGGCGTTGGAGTCGGCGATGGTCTGGTTCTGGCATACCAGGCAGCGCAACTCGGCGGCCACCGCCAAGGTGCGCTTTTCGAGCGCGGGGTCTTCGGCCACCTGCGGCGCGTCCTTGGCGCAGGCGCCCCAGGCCGCGCAGGACAGCACCGCGGCCATCAGCAGCTTAAGCATTCAGTTCTTTCAGCAGGGGCTCGATGCGCTCGCGCAGCACCTGCGGTGTGACCGGGCCGATGTGCTTGAAGCGCACCACGCCCTGCTTGTCGATGATGAAGGTCTCGGGCACGCCGTAGACGCCGAAGTCGATGCCCACCAGGCCCTTGGTGTCGGACAGCGAGGCGGTGTAGGGGTTGCCGAAGCGCGCCAGCCAGCCCAGCGCCTCGTCGCGGGTGTCCTTGTAGTTCAGGCCGTACAAGGGCACCGTGGCGCGGCGCGAATAGTCCACCAGCACCGGGTGCTCCTCGCGGCAGGCCACGCACCAGGAGGCCCAGACGTTGAGCATCCACACCTTGCCCGCCAGGTCCTTCAGCGCGATGGTCTGCGACGGATCGTCCAGCCGGGGCAGGGCGAAGGCCGGTGCCGGCTTGTTGATCAGCGGCGAGGGCACTTCGCGCGGGTTCAGGTTCAGCCCCACGCCCAGGAAGCCCAGCAGCACCACGAACAGCGCCAGCGGGGCGATGAACTGCCAGCGCTTCATGCCGAGGCTCCCAAGGCGCCCGTGGCCACCGCCTGCTCACGGCGCGCGGCGCGGTAACGGCGGTCGGTGGCGGCGACGAGACCGCCCAGGCCCATCAGCACGCAGCCACCCCAGATCCAGGTGACGAAGGGCTTGTAGTACACCCGCACCACCCAGGCCTGGCCCTCGTCGGGCTGGCCCAGCGAGACGTACAGGTCGCGGGTGATGCCGGTGTCGATGGCGGCTTCGGTCATGGGGTTCTGCTGCACGCGGTAGATGCGCTTCTCGGGCCGCATCTGCGCCACCTCGCGGCCGTTGCGGGTGACCACCACCAGCCCCTGCGCGGCCGTGTAGTTGGGGCCGGGCACGTCACGCACGCCGCGGAAGGTGAAGGTGTAGCCGCCCACCTCGGTGGTGTCGCCCGAATCCATCTTGACGTCGCGCTCGATCTCGAAGCTCTTGACCATCGTGACGCCGAAGATGAACACCGCCACGCCCAGGTGGGCCAGCGTCATGCCCACCATCGCCCGCGGCCACTGGCGCAGACGGTGCATCACCGAGGTGCGCAGGCCACCCGCCGGGCGCAGGCGCTCCCACAGGTCGGTGGCCACCGAGGCGACGATCCACCAGGCCATCAGCAGGCCCAGGCTGGCCAGCCAGGTGATGTCGCCCTGCAGCCACTCGGTCAGCAGCGTGGCCACCACCGCGGCGCCGGCCGCCCAGCGCAGGCGGCGGGCCAGGTCGGGCAGCTCGGCCTGCTTCCAGCGCGCCAGCGGGCCCACGCCCATCAGCACCACCAGCGGTGCCATCAGCGGCACGAACACGGTGTCGAAGTAGGGCGGGCCGACCGAGATCTTGCCCAGGCCCAGGGCGTCGAGCAGCAGCGGGTACAGCGTGCCCAGCAGCACGGCGGCCATGGCCACCACCAGCAGCACGTTGTTGGCGAGCAGGAAGGTCTCGCGCGAGACCAGCGCGAAGCGCGCGCCCAGGCCCACCTTGGGGGCACGCCAGGCGTACAGCGCCAGCGACGCGCCGATCACCACCGCCAGGAAGGCCAGGATGAACAGGCCGCGCCGTGGGTCGGTGGCAAAGGCATGCACCGACGACAGCACGCCCGAGCGAACCAGGAAGGTGCCCAGCAGCGACAGCGAGAAGGCCATGATCGCCAGCAGCACCGTCCACGACTTGAAGGCGCCGCGCTTCTCGGTCACCGCCAGCGAGTGGATCAGCGCGGTGCCCACCAGCCAGGGCATGAAGGAGGCGTTTTCGACTGGGTCCCAGAACCACCAGCCGCCCCAACCCAGCTCGTAGTAGGCCCACCAGCTGCCCAGCGCGATGCCCAGCGTGAGGAAGATCCAGGCCGCGGTGGTCCAGGGGCGGGTCCAGCGCGCCCAGGTGGCGTCGAGGTTGCCGCCGATCAGCGCCGCCACCGCGAAGGCGAAGGCCACCGAGAAGCCGACGTAGCCCATGTAGAGCATCGGCGGGTGGAAGATCATGCCCGGGTCCTGCAGCAGCGGGTTCAGGTCGCGGCCATCTTCAGGCACCGGGAACAGGCGGTCGAAGGGGTTGGAGGTGAGCAGCGTGAACAGCAGGAAACCCACCGACAGCCAGCCCATCACCGACAGGATGCGCGCCAGCACCGGCAGCGGCAGGCGCTGGCTGAAGCGCGCCACGGCCAGCGTCCAGCCGCACAGCATCAGCAGCCAAAGCAGCATCGAGCCTTCATGCCCACCCCACACCGCGGCGATGCGGAAGGGCAGCGGCAAGGCGCTGTTGGAGTTGGAGGCCACGTACAGCACCGAGAAGTCGTGCTGCACGAACGCCACGGTCAGGCAGGCGAACGACAGCACCACCAGCACGAACAGCACCGCCGCGGCGGGCCGGGCCAGCGCCATCCAGTCGGCACGCCCACGCTGGGCGCCGGCCAGCGGCACGATGCCCAGTGTCAGCGCCACGCCCAGCGCCAGCCACAGCAGGAAGTGACCGATTTCGGGGATCACTTCGTGCTCCCCTTGGCCAGCGTCGCGTCGAGCTTGCCTTCGCCCTTCTGGGCACGCTGCAGGGCCTCGGCGGCCTCCGGCGGCATGTAGTTCTCGTCGTGCTTGGCCAGCACCTCGCGGGCGACGAACACGCCCCCCTGCAACTGGCCCTGGGCCACCACGCCTTTGCCCTCCTTGAACAGGTCGGGCAGGATGCCTTCGTAGCGCACCGGCACCTTCTGGGCGGTGTCGGTGACGATGAACTGCACCTTGGTGCCGTCCACCTTGACCGAGCCCGCCTCCACCAGCCCGCCGATGCGGAAGGTGCGCGCGGTGGGGGCCTCCTTGGCGGCCACCTGGCTGGGCGAGTAGAAGAACACCAGGTTGCTCTGGAAGGCGTTGAGCACCAGTGCCACCACGATGCCCACGGCGCTCAGCACGCCGCCCAGGATCGCAAATCGTCTGTGTCGGGGTTTCATTGGTCGGTCTCGGTGTGATCGGTTTGTGCGGCGGCGTCGCGCAAGGCCTGGCGGTGGCGGTGCTGCACCAGCAGCGGCTCGAGCAGCATCAGCGCTGCCGTGGCGGCGTACGAGCCCCACACGTAGAGCCCGTAGCCACCCATGGCGAAGAACTCGGAGGCACTGTTCCACGTCATGGCTTGATTGTCCTCTTGACCAGGTCGGCCACCCAACCGGCATGGGATTCACGTTCGATGGCGATGGCCCGCGCCCGGGTGAACACCACCGCGAAGGCGTAGGCCCAGAAGGCCACCGTCAGCAGCAGCATCGCGGTGAGCATGGTGCTGGCCATCTTGGGCGCGGCGGTCATGCTGATGGTGGCGCCCTGGTGCAGGGTGTTCCACCACTTCACCGAGAAGTAGATCACCGGCACGTTGACGCTGCCCACCAGCGCCAGCAGCGCGCCGGCCTGGTCGGCGCGGCGCACGTCGTCGATGGCGTTGACCAGCGCGATGTAGCCCAGATAGAGGAACAACAGGATCAGCTCGGTGGTCAGGCGTGCATCCCACACCCACCAGGTGCCCCAGGTGGGCTTGCCCCAGAACGAACCGGTCCACAGCGCCAGGAAGGTGAACATCGCGCCGGTGGGGGCGATGGCGCGCGCCAGCATCGAGGCCATGCGCGCGTTGAAGGCCCAGCCCACGCCGGCCCAGAAGGCCATCACGAGGTAGAGCACCATCGACATCCAGGCCGCCGGCACGTGGATGAAGATGATGCGGTAGGCGTCGCCCTGCGTGGCGTCGGTGGGCGCCACGAAGAAGCCCCCGTACAGGCCGGCGGCCGCAAAGCCCAGCGTGGCGACCCAGCACACCGGGATCAGCCAGCCCGTCAGCGCATAAAAGCGCGACGGCGCGGCAAAGGTGAACAGGCGCAGCGTCGATGCATTCACTCGAAGGGTCTCCTCGGGGCGGTCATCCAGGGTGTGATGTCGGGCCGCCGAAATGGTTCGCCACCGGCGTCATTCGGTCGAGATGCGCAGTGCCGCGGCGGTGGCCAGCGGTGCGCCCAGCGCGGTGGCGATCAACAGCGCGCCCAGCAGCGAGAAGTGGCCGGCCGCCGACATGCCGGCCTCGACCGTGCCCACCGCGCCGGCCCCGAAGATCAGCGCCGGCGTGGCCAGCGGCAGCACGATCAGGATCAGCAGCATGCCGCCGCTGCGCAGGCCCAGCGTCAGCGCCGCGCCCAGCGCGCCCAGCAGGCTGAGGATGGGCGTGCCCAGCAGCAGGCCGAACACCAGCGCGGCCAGCGCCGGCCCCGACATGCCGAACAGCAGCCCGACCAGCGGCGAGGCCACGATCAGCGGCAGCCCCGTCAGCAGCCAGTGCGCGCTGCACTTGGCGGCGGCCACCGCGATGGCCGGCTGCGGCGCCAGCAGCATCTGCTCGAGCGAGCCGTCGGCATGGTCGCCGGCGAACAGTGAGCCCACCGACAGCATCGAGGCCAGCAGCGCGCAGACCCAGACGATGCCCGGCGCGATGTCGCGCAGCATCTGCGGCTCGGGGCCCACGCCCAGCGGAAACAGGCTCAGCGCCACCAGGAAGAAGGCCAGCGGCAGCAGCGCATCGATGCGCCGGCGCGAGGCCAGCTTCAGGTCGCGCATCAGCACGCAGAGGAACAGGCCGGACATCGACGTGCCCGGGGTCGCTGGCGCCGCGGTGTTGGGCTTCATGCGGCGGCATAGGGTTCGAGAT
>JAURXG010000432.1 GCA_030654555.1 Aquabacterium sp. | reverse complement strand
CCAAGCGCTCGGTCGAGTCATTCATCACCGCATGCTGGGACATCGGCCTCGAGATCGGATCGAGCGTGCGCACGGTCGAGGAGTGCATGGCTGAAGCCGAGCGCGATGTCACCGTGCGCACTGCGCTCCTCGAGTCACGCTTCATCTGCGGCTCGCGCCGCGGCTTCAACGTCTTTCGGCGCAACAACTCGCAGGCGATGCAGCCACGCAACTTCCTGCGGGCGAAGGTTCTGGAGATGCGTCAGCGGCACCAGAAATTCGAGGACACACCGTACTCGCTGGAGCCGAACTGCAAGGAAAGCCCCGGTGGCCTGCGCGACCTGCAGGTGGTGATCTGGGTGGCGCGTGCCGCCGGCCTGGGCCGCAGCTGGGCCGAGTTGGCCGCCAACGGCCTGATCACGCCCTTCGAGGTCAAGCAGCTGCAGCGCAACGAAGGCACGCTGCGGCTGATCCGCGCGCGCCTGCATGCGGTGGCCGGCCGCCGCGAAGACCGTCTGGTGTTCGACCTGCAGACCGCCGTGGCCGAGAGCTTCGGCTACCAGAGCACCCGGGCGCAGCGCTCGTCCGAGGTGCTGATGCACCGCTATTACTGGGCCGCCAAGGCGGTGACCCAGCTCAACCAGATCCTGATGCTCAACATCGAGGAGCGCATCAACGGCAGCGAGACCGCGCCTATGCGCCAGATCAACGCCCGCTTCCTCGACCGCGGCGGCATGCTGGAAGTGGCGCACGACCAGCTCTACAGCGAGAACCCGCACGCCATCCTGGAGACCTTCCTCGTCTTCCAGCAGACGCCGGGCATCAAGGGCTTCTCGGCGCGCACGCTGCGCGCGCTTTACAACGCGCGCGATCTGATGGACACGGCCTTCCGCCACGACCCCATCAACCGCGAGCTGTTCATGGACATCCTGCGCCAGCCGCAGGGCATCACGCACGCGTTCCGGCTGCTCACCCAGACCTCGGTGCTGGGGCGCTACCTCTGGGTGTTCCGGCGCATCGTCGGGCGCATGCAGCACGACCTGTTCCACGTCTACACCGTCGACCAGCACATCCTCATGGTGCTGCGCAACGTGCGCCGCTTCTTCATCCCCGAGCATGCGCACGAGTACCCGTTCTGCTCGCAGCTGGCCAGCGAGTGGGACCAGCCCTGGATCCTGTACGTCGCCGCGCTGTTCCACGACGTGGCCAAGGGCCGCGGCGGCGACCACAGCGCGCTGGGTGCGGTGGAAGTGCGCCGCTTCTGCCGCGACCACGGCATCGACCGCGACGACACCAGCCTGATCGAGTTCCTGGTGCGCCACCACCTGACGATGAGCACGGTGGCGCAGAAGGAAGACCTGTCGGACGCCGACGTGATCCGCCGCTTTGCCGACAAGGTGGGCGACGTGCGTCGCCTGACTGCGCTGTACCTGCTGACGGTGGCCGACATCCGCGGCACCAGCCCCAAGGTGTGGAACGCCTGGAAGGGCAAGCTGCTGGAAGACCTGTACCGCTTCACGCTGCGTGCGCTGGGCGGTGCCAAGCCCAACCTGGATGCCGACCTCGAAGCCCGCAAGCAGGAAGCGCGGCAGATCCTGGCGCTGCACAGCGCGCTGCCCGGCACCGAGCTGCCGCTGTGGAAGACGCTGGAACTCAGCTATTTCGCCCGCCACGACGCCAGCGAGATCGCCTGGCACGCCCGTGCGCTGTGGCGCCACATCGACCCACCGCAGCCGGTGGTGCGCGTCCGGCCCAGCCCCATCGGCGACGGCCTGCAGGT
>JAURXG010000418.1 GCA_030654555.1 Aquabacterium sp. | reverse complement strand
CCCTTGCAGATTAGCGAGTGGAATATCGGCCTGGGGTCACAGTGCGGCAACGACTTTTATGCCGAGCAGCGCTTGCAGTCTTTTACCAGTGGCGTGCTGACGCTGATGCAGGACCCGGCGCAAAACATAGCAGCCGCTCATTTTTACGCGGCGGCTCCCAACATGGCGCTGTTCGACACCACCGGCGCAGTGGGCAGCTGGGCATCGGCCAGCACGTCGCGCGGGCCGCCCAGGCCGGCCACCATGCGGGCGAAGTGTTCGGCGGCGCGGCCGCTGGTCAATGCCGCCTCGGCCAGCGCTGCGCCGCTGGCCACGCTGGGCGCCAGGCCGGCGCCGTGCAGCATCTGCGCGGCCAGCGCCAGCGTCAGCGCGCGCAGCCGTGGCTCCTGCACCGCGCCGGTGAGAAAGTCCACGCTCTCGGCCACCTCCAGCGCATTGCCGGCACTCAGGCCCAGCACCTGGTTCATGTCGGTGATCAGCGCGCGGCAGGGCAGGCCGGCGCCGGCGGCCACCGCCACCAGGCTCTCGCTCAGCGCCCGCGCCTCGGCCAGGTCGTGCATGAAGGCGCCGTTGCCCAGCTTGACGTCCATCACCAGGCTGCCCAGGCCGGCCGCCAGCTTCTTGCTGAGGATGCTGGCGGTGATCAGCGGCACCGATTCGACGGTGGCCGTGACATCGCGGATGGCGTAGAGCCGCCGGTCGGCCGGCGCCAGCTCGGCACTGGCGCCGACGATGGCACAGCCACTGTCGTGCAGCACCCGCAGCAGGCGCACCCGCGAGGGCGCCACCTCGTAGCCGGGCAGCGCCTGCAGCTTGTCGAGCGTGCCGCCGGTGTGGCCCAGCCCCCGGCCGCTGATCATCGGCACCAGGCCACCGCAGGCCGCGACGATGGGCGCCAGCACCAGGCTGACCTTGTCGCCCACGCCGCCGGTGGAATGCTTGTCGACCACCGGCCGCGACACCCCGCCCGTGGGCCAGCGCAGCACCTGGCCCGACTGCGTCATCGCGCGGGTCAGCGCCACGCACTCGGCGCGGTCCATGCCGTTGAGCAGCACCGCCATCGCCAGCGCGGCCACCTGGCCCTCGCTCCACGACCCATCGACCAGCCCGCGCACGAAGGCCAGGATCTGCGCCTCGCTCAGGGCGTGGCGGTCGCGTTTGCTGCGGATGATCTCGGCGGGCAGCATCGTGCGCAGGATCAGTAGCTGCCGGCGGCGCTGGTGTTGCCGGCACCGGCCCCCGCCAGCACCGCCTCGATGTCGGCCAGCAGGCCGCTGGCGCCGAAGCGCAGGCGCTTCGGGTGCACGGCATCGGCGCCCAGGATCTCGCGCACCAGCGCGATGTAGACCGCCGCGTCGGCCACCTGGCGGATGCCGCCCGAGGCCTTGAAGCCGACCGAGGCGCCACGCGCATGGCCGGCGATGGCCTGCAGCATCACCCGCGCCGCCTCGGGCGTGGCGCCGGTGCCGGTCTTGCCGGTGCTGGTCTTGAGGAAGTCGACGCCGGCGTCCAGGCCGATCAGGCTGGCCTGGTTGATCAGCGCGGGCGTGGCCAGGTCGCCCGATTCGAGGATCAGCTTGAGGGTGCGGCCCGGGCAGGCGGCGCGCACCGCGGCCACCACCGCCACGGCGCCGGCGGCATCACCGTCGCGCAGCGCGCGCCACGGCAGCACCAGGTCGACCTCGTCGCCACCGGCGTCGACGATGGCGCGGGCATCGGCCACCGCCGCTGCCACGTCGACCCCACCGGCCGGGAAGTTGGCCACCGCCGCCACGCGGATGCCCGCCGGCAGCGCGGCCTTGGCCTGGGCGACGAAGCGCGGCCACACGCACAGCGCGGCCGGCGCGCCGGCGGGGCCTTGGGCGCGGGCGCACAGCGCGGCGATGGCGGCGGCGTCGTCCGCATCGTTCAGGCTGGTCAGGTCCAGGCA
>JAURXG010000414.1 GCA_030654555.1 Aquabacterium sp. | reverse complement strand
GCAAGCTGGCGCGCCACGACCCGGCCTGGGCCGACGAGGTGACGCGCGGCCTGGCCATGCCCGAAGACTGGCACCTGGCGACGCTGGCCACGCCCGACGCGCACGGACGGCACCAGGCGCTGATCGACGCGCTGCACGGGTGCAGCGCCGCGTCGCGCGAGCTGTCCAATCACATCGGCCGCCACCTGTTTGCGCACGTGGCGCGCGACCGCACGGTGTGGCAATGAGCGACAGCCCGCCGCCCGGCAACGGCGCGCCGGCCAGCGCCGCGTCGTCGTCGTCGTCGTCGACGCAGTCGCAGTCGCAGTCGCCGTCCCAAGGCCTGCCGCAGGCAGCGGCATCGCCCGCACCCGCCCTGTCGCCGGCACCGGATGCCTCGGCGGCCGCTGCACACGACCGCTCGCGCGCGGCACCGCCCGCCGGCCCGCGCCGGCTGCAGGTGACCCACGAGACGCGCTACGACTACGACGCGCCGGTGGAGGTGGCTCACCACAGCGCCTGGCTGCGCCCGCGTGACACCGAGGTGCAGCAGGTGCAGGGCTGGGCGCTGCAGATCGATCCGCCGCCCGAAAGCCCGGTGCAGGAAAGCCTGGACGCCTTCGGCAACTGGCGTCACGGCTTCAGCCACTCGCACGTGCACGACACGCTGACGGTGACCAGCCGCTTCCAGGTGGTGCTGAGCGCGCCACCGGCCATCGACACCGAGCACGGCCCGCCGTGGGAGGCCGCGGCGCTGGCCCTGCGTTACCGGGCCGGCGTGACGCAGCCCGACGCGGTGGAATTCGTGCTGCCCAGCCACTTTGCGCCGCATGCCCCCGAACTGGCCGCCTACGCACGGGATCTGTTCACGCCCGGCCGGCCGCTGCTGCAGGCCGCGCAGGCGCTGATGAGCCGTGTGTACCAGCGCATGGAATACAAGCCGCACAGCACCGACGTGGCCACCAACGCACTGCAGGCGCTGGCCCAGGGCAAGGGCGTGTGCCAGGACTTCGCGCACCTGATGATCGGCGCGATGCGCAGCCTGGGCCTGGCCGCGCGCTACGTCAGCGGCTACCTGCTGACGCACCCGCCCGCCGGTCAGCCCCGCCTGCTGGGCGCCGATGCCAGCCACGCCTGGGTGGCGGTGTGGTGCCCGCTGCACGGCTGGGTGGCGCTGGACCCCACCAACGACATCGCCGTGGGGCAGGACCACGTCACGCTGGCCTGGGGCCGCGACTATGCCGACGTGGCGCCGCTGCGCGGCGTGATCCGCGGCGGCGGCACCGCGCCGCCGGCGGTGGGTGTGACGGTCGAGCCGATCTAGGCGGCGCAGCGCGCCGTGCTCAAGCGCCGCGCGCCGTGCCTGGCACCGCTGCGCTGCCCGGCCGATCGACACGGTGTTTTCCCCAGGGTGGCGTGGACAGCCTGCTCACCTGACACGTAAGCTGCACACGCGCACCGCATCGCAACGGCAGGCCCCGGGCATCAGGTCCCGCCCCGCGACGTTGCCGCGGAAGAACCGCCCGCCGCCGCCGCACCGGCAGGGCGCGCGGGCTGCGCGCGGTCGATCGATCGACGGGCGGTTGGTGGTCGTGGATGGAACTGCACCCAGGAGGACTGTCGTGGACGAACTGGTCGATCCGTTTGGCATGGCTGACTGCGAATCCGAACTCGAGGAGTTGAAGGATGAATACAAGTCCCTCTACTTCGGCCAAACCCCCTTCAATACGGCCGCGCTGAATCCGCGGACCTACCTCATCATCGGCCGCCGCGGCGCCGGCAAGACGGCGCTGTCGCACTACTTCTCGTTTCAGCATGAAATCAAGAATCCTCTGGTCATCGATGTCGATGAGCCCAAGGAATATCAGAAGGTACTCAACCAGATCGCCAGGCGATCCACCTACAGCCCCGAACTGGCCGTGCCGAATGCCCGGGATGTCTGGGTTTACCTGATCTGGTGCCTGATCTTCGAGAACACCAAGGAGGCGTCGTCGGAGATTTCCAAAGCCTGTGTGCCTTGCGAGCAACTCGCCACCTATTCGCATGCGGGATTCCTGAACCGTGCGATCGACTGGCTGCTGGGGCATTTCAGGGCCGGAACGCTTGAAAGCGACGAGCACCTGATTTCGGATTTCCTGGATGCGGACACCTTCAAGCACGCGCAGCAGGCGGTGCTTGAATTCGCGAAGACGCGGCAGGTCTTCATCGCTGTCGACACGCTCGAGAAGTACGACGTGGCCGACACGGGCTTGATGAATGCCATCGCCGGCCTGGTGGAGGCGGCCGCCGAGTTGAATCTCAAGTTCTCCAAGCAGGGCGTTCACACCAAGGTCTTCGTCTCGGGCGAGATCTTTCCGCACCTGATGGAGGTCTCGCTTCAAAATCCCCTGAAGAGCGTCAAGCACCCGGTCCACATGTTGTGGCGGGCCAAGGACCTGCTGCGCCTGATCGCCTGGCGATACCACCGGTTCCTGCGCCGTGAAAAACTGCTGCTGCCGATTTCGCAGGGGCCGATCGACTGGGACAGCCCCAAGGACGTGCTGCTCAAGGCCTGGGCACCGTATTTCGGCAAGGATGTCCGCAACAAGCGCGGCGAGGCCGAGCACACCTTTTCGTATGTGCTGCGCCATACGCAAATGCGACCGCGCCAGCTGATCGAACTCTGCAATTCGATCGCCGCCAAGTCGATTGCCTCGGGCAATTTTCCGCTGATGTCGGCCAAGGATATTGTCGAGGGTATCAACGACGGTGAGCTCAAACTGGCCACCGAGATCATCAATTCCTACAGCCGGGTGCATGAAGGCGTGGCCGACATCGTGCGCGCGCTGAACAAGATGCCGATGGTCTTCCAGGGCAGCGAGCTCGACAAACGTGCGCCCGAGTCGGCGCCGCACTGGAAAGCCGGCGGCTACAGCCCCAGCGCGTTCAGCCAGCTGGTGGTCGAACTGGGCATCGTCGGCAAGGTGGTCGACCGCTCGGATTCGGGGCATGTCAGCGCCGAATTCGAATACGCCCAGCGCGCCACGATGCGGGTGACGCACCGCGACGAGTGCGTGATGCATCCGATGTTCTTCGGCATGCTGCACCCGGTGCCGCCCGACAAGCCGATCATGGTCATGCCCTTCATCGTGCAGAACGAGGAGGCCAGCTGGCTCAACGGCGGAGGTGCCTATGCCGAATGAGGCGCGCAAGCGGTCGCTGCTGGAAGCCGGAACCGAGGTGGTGATCTCGGTGTTGCCGCTGATCGTCGTGCTGCTGGTGATGTCGCATGTCGGAAAGCCGCTGAAGCTCTTCGCCAAGCCGGAATGGGCGTTCGGCGCCGCCATCTTCTTCGGCCAGGCGCTGGTCAAGCTGTTGGCCGCGATGAGCGCGCCGCACCGCACCGTGCAGGCCGGAAAGGTCATCTTCTTCGCCGCCTGCATCCTGGTCTTCGGCCTGGCGCCCACCTTGCTGATCCTGGTCTTCGTGATCCTGGGTGCCGAACAGTCCGGCCAGGTGCCGACGACCTTTCAGGTGCTGCAGGTCCTGCTGTTTGCCCTGAGTGCGTTCGCCTACGTCGTGGTGGCCGCGGTCACGCATGAGCTCACGCCGGCCCCGCACACGGGGGACAGCGACGGTCGCGCGCGATAGGGCGCGACAGGGGCGCCAGCGGCGTCTGCGGCGTCCGCGCGGCGGGTGTGGCGGGTGTGGCGGGTGCGGCCGACCGACGCTGCGCTGCGGCTGGCCGTGCCGAAGCCGAGGCCCAGCACAGGCCTGCGCATCGGCGACATCGCCCGCCGAGCGTTGCTTTGCGCCGCGGCTTGCCCCATCATCACGGCCGATAGGTGTGCCGCGGCGACACCATCACCCACCCACCCGCACCGAGTCCTCGGGCCCATCAACAGGAGCACGCCATGACCTTGGAAGAGATGATCCTCGCCGTTCAAACCGCGCTGGGGGCCGAGCCCGACGGCAAGGCCGGGCCCGAGACCTGGTCGGCCATCTACAAGGCGGTGGTGCTGAAGAAGTCTGGCGCCAAGGTGCTGGCGCCCGAGATCACCGCGGCCGATCCACGCAGCGAGAAGGCCATCGCCACGCTGGCCACCGAGGTGCAGCCGCTGGCACGCGCGCTGGTGCACAAGGCGGCCGCGGCCGGCATCACCATCAAGGTGATCAGCGGGCTGCGCACCTACGACGAACAGAACGCGCTCTACGCCCAGGGCCGCACGGCGCCGGGCAACATCGTCACCAACGCCAAGGGCGGCTACTCGAACCACAACTTCGGCATCGCCTTCGACGTGGGCGTGTTCGAAGGCAACAAGTACCTGGGTGAATCGCCCAAGTACAAGGCCGTGGGCGCGCTGGGCATGGACATCGGGCTCGAGTGGGGCGGCAGCTGGAAGACCATCGTCGACGAACCGCACTTCCAGCTGCGGCCCAGCTGGGCGAACGACCTGTCCGAGAAGCAGATGCTGGCCGAACTGCGTGACCGCGTGGCCGGCGACGGCCCGATCTTCGCCTGACCGGTCCTCGTGAGCATCGCTTCGGCCAGCGGCCGGCACCACCCGGTGCGTGCGGCCCGGGCGTGCCGGCTGCGCCTGGCGCGGCGGGTTGTGCGCGCCATGGTGGCACTGCCTGCGCTGCTGCTGGGCGCCTGCACCACGGTGCAGATCACCGCCGGCGACGGCGCCACCACCATCGAGCGCCAGTTCGGCTTTGCCACCATCACCGTGGCGCCCGGCGCCACGCCGGTCGTGGCCGGCATGTCGACGCTGGGCTATTCGTCCAGCCCGGCCGGCGTGTCGCTGGGCTGGTCGGGCGTGCAGTTCGTGGCCTTGCCCGATGGCTGCCGCGTGGTGCTGTGGATCCAGCGGCCCGAAGACCTGGCCGCCTACCAGCGGCTCACGGCCGGCACGCCCGATGTCTGTGCACTGAACCTCAACCTCAAGGAGAGTCTGAAATGAAGATCACCGTCACCGCGTTGTGTCTGGCCGCCCCGGCCTGGTTGCTGCAGGGCTGCGCCAACAACCAGAACATGCCGTTGCTGTTCGGCCAGAGTCACACGGTGGGCATCACCATCGGGGGCTCGACCACCGAGCAGGGCGTCGATTTCACGCTGGGCTACAAGGACAAGAACTTCGCGGTGGTGCCGGTGACGGTCAAGCAGGCCAACGGCGGCTCGACGCAGATCCGCTCGCAGGCCACTGCCGGGCATGAAGACGCCTTGTCGGTGCTGGGCCAGTTCCAGGTGAACTCGGACACCACGGCGGCCAATGTGGGGCTGGGCAAGTTCTTCGCCACCGGCATCGCCGCCAAGACCCTGGCCGATGGCTTCAAGGCCAGGCTGGGCGCGACGGCGGCGTCGGCACCGAAGTAGATACCTGCCTCGCCCGGGGATCGGCCAGGAGCCTTGCATGTCCAAGTCTGCCAAAGCGGGATCACCCGCGCTTGCGGCGAAGCCGCGCAAACGCAAACCAGCGGCGCCGGCGCGACCGCCCCGGCCCAGCCCGGCCCCCCGTCCCCGGGAGGCGCCGCGGCCACCGGCACCGCGCACGCCGGCGACGCCATCGACCCCCGCCACGCCGGCTACGCCCGAGACGCCGCAGACGCCCGAGACGCCAGAGACGCCAGAGACGCCAGAGACGCCCGAGACACCAGAGACGCCCGAGACACCAGAGACACCGGAGACACCGGAGACACCGACCACCCCGTCGACGCCGGCCACGCCCACGACGCCTTCTGCACCCGCCACGCCGGGCACACCGTCGACCCACGCCACGCCATCCACGCCACGAACCCGGCCGTGAGTTCCAACGACACCCTGCGGCCTGCACGGGCGGTTCGCCCGAAGGCCGGGCAGGGTGGACGGCCCGTCGACCCGGGTGCTTTCCCGGAGCCGAGGGTCTGCTGCGCCCTGGCAGCATCTGGACACAAGACGACGGTCGGCCCGGCCCCCTAGGCTGCCGGTTGACCCTGGACGGCGTGTTCGTGCGCCCGCTTCACCACCCCAACGGCCGCCGGCCGCTGCAGGAGATCCGCTTGGCCTTTGTGCAACTGCTGATATCGGGCATCTCGCTCGGCTGCATCTACGCGCTGATCGCGCTGGGCTTCGTGCTCATCTACAAGGCCACCGAAACCGTCAACTTCGCCCAGGGCGAGCTGATGATGCTGGGTGCCTTCGGCGGTCTGGTGCTGATGATGTGGCTGGGCTGGTCGTTCTGGCTGGCCGCGCCGGTGGCGGTGGCCTGCATGTTTCTGCTGGGCATCGGGCTCGAGCGCGCGGTGATCCGGCCCATCCTGGGCCAGCCGCAGTTCACCGTGGTGATGCTCACCATCGGCGTGGGCTACACCGCGCGCGGCCTGATCTCGATGATTCCCGAGATCGGCACCGAGACCAACTCGCTGGCCGTGCCCTACAAGGGCGAGGTGGTCAACGTCGGAGGCGCCGTCATCAGCCTGGAGCAACTGGCCATCATCGCGATGACGGCGGTGCTGTGCGGCGTGCTGTACCTGATGTTCCGCTACAGCAAGCTGGGCATCGCGATGCAGGCCGCCTCGCAGAACCAGCTGGCGGCCTACTACATGGGCATCCCGGTGCGGCGCATCAACGGCCTGGTGTGGGGCCTGTCGGCGGCGGTGGCGGCGATCGCCGGGCTGCTGCTGGCGCCCATCACCTTCGTGCACGCCAACATGGGCTTCATCGGGCTGAAAGCCTTTCCGGCGGCGGTGGTGGGCGGCTTCGGCAGCCTGCCGGGCGCCATCGTCGGCGGCCTGGTGATCGGCCTGGTCGAGGCCTTTGCCGGCTTCTACCTGCCCGAAGGTTTCAAGGACATCGCCGCCTATGTGGTGGTGCTGGTGATGCTGGTGGTCAAACCCAACGGCTTGTTTGGCGGCGCAATGCGCAAGAAGGTTTGATCCCATGCGCTTCATCTTCAAAACCGAC
>JAURXG010000397.1 GCA_030654555.1 Aquabacterium sp. | reverse complement strand
CGTGATGCCCGCGCCACCGCGGCGCCCATGCGCCGGGCCGAAGCGGCCCGGCCCGCTGCAGCACCGCCGGCCGGGCCGGACAACCCTGCAGCAGCCGCTGCCGAGCCCGAGCCCGCGGCCGCGCTTGCCCGCGCCGAACGCGCCGCACCCGCACCTGCACCCGCTGCTGCCGCTGCCGCTGCCGCCGGCGAGGGCGACCCGCCGCCACCGATCTACCCGACGCGGCTGCCACCACCGGTGCAGCTGCGTTATGCGCTGCGCTACAACGGCCACGCCGGCGAGGCCCTGCTGACCTGGCAACACGACGGCGAGCGCTACGCGCTGGCGCTCGACGGCCGTGGCGCGGCGGGCGGTCGGCCGCTGGTCGCGCAGGCCAGCCAGGGGGTGCTGGACGCCACCGGCCTGGCGCCCGAGCGCCATCTCGACCGGCGGCGCGGCGGACGCCAGCAGGCGGCCAACTTCCGCCGCGACATCGGCCGCATCGGCTTCTCGGGCCCGGCCGTGGACTACCCGGCCTGGCCCGGCGCGCAGGATCGGTTGAGCTGGCTGGCGCAGCTGGCGGCCATCCTCGGCGCCGGCCATGCAGCGCCCGAAGTGCGCTTGTTCGTCGTCGACGCGCGGGGCGCTGGCGGCCTGTGGCTGCTGCAGCGCCAGCCCGACGAGCGGCTGGCCACGCCGGTTGGCGAGGGCCTGTCGCAGCTGTGGCAGCGTGATCCACCGCGGCCCGAAGGCCTGAAGGTGCAGGTCTGGCTCGACGCCCAGCGCGGCCACTGGCCGCTGCAATTGCGCTTCACCGCGCAGCGCTCGGGCGACGTGTTCGAGCTGCGCCTGCTGGCCGAGCCGCAGGCGCCGCCTTGAATTGGCGGCCGCCGGCCCCAGCTGTCAGGGCAGGAGAATCCCATGCAGACCCTCTACAACTCAGACAGTTTCGTGGTCGTGTCCTTCGAGGTGCCCGCCACCGAAGGTGAAGGCCCGGCCAGCCTGTCGCGCGGCGGTTACGAGATCGTCGACAAGTTCAACCGCAAGGAAATCTTCATCGAAGGGGCCTTGGCCGAGAGCTTCCAGCAGGGTGTGCAGGCCCTGGTGGCGCAGCGCCCGGGCGGCGACGCCGAGGCCCTGCACGAGGTGCTCGACGACTACATCGCCGGCTTTGCCGAGTTGGCGCAGCAGCCCGTCGTGCTGCACTGATCGGGGCCGCGCCGGGCGCTGCCGCCTTGCCTTCGCTCAAGCCGCGGCACTGGCCGGCCGATAAGCCCGGCAAGGTTCCCCTGCCCCCGCATCGGCCATGATGGTCGGAAGTTGCCGGGCTGCGCAACGATGGCAGGCCAGGACCGCGACCGCATGCCCGATCTGCCCCAGCTCACTGTCCCCGATGCGGTCGCCGCGCTGTTGTCGATGCTGGTGGCCTGCGCCGCCGCCGCGGTGGCCTGGGCCTTGGCCCGGCGCGCGCGCACGCCGCACCCGGCGCTGTCCCTGACCTGGAGCCTGGGCGGCTCGGTCGCACTGGGAACGGCGCTGTGGGCCAGCCACGGCTTGGCCGCGATGGCCTGGCACCCCGGTTTCTGGGCGACGCAGGGGCTGCTGCCCGCCGCGACGTCGTGGGCCGTGGCCTTGGCCATGTCGGCCCTGGGCGTGATCGCGGCCAGTCGCATCCGTCCCGACCGCTTGGGCCGGATGGTGTGCCTGGTGATCCTCGTGGCGGGCTGGGCCTTCGTGTCCTGGATCAGCCGGGTGCTGCCGATGATCGTGGCCGATGGCACCTGGACGGCGGCGCTGGTGGCCGTTGCGGCGCTGCTGCTGTTGGCGCCGGCCTACCTGGCCGCCCGGCTGGACGAGCACTTGCAGACGCGGGCCGGTGCGATGGCGCGCAAGCTGCGCGAGGCCAACGAGGAACTGCAGCGGGCGGTGTTTCACGACGGCCTGACCCAGCTGCCCAACCGGCGGCTGATGCTGGAGCGCCTGCAGGCCATCGCCCAACGCTGCGATGCCGGCGGCACGCAGGCCGCGCTGCTGTTCATCGACCTGGATGGCTTCAAGCCCGTGAACGACCTGTTCGGCCATGGCTTCGGCGATGCGGTGCTGTGCGAGATCTCGCACCGGCTGCTGTCGGTGGCGCGCGAGGGCGACACCGTGGCGCGGCTGGGCGGTGACGAGTTCGCGATCCTGCTGGCCGACATCGGCAGTGCCGAGGCGGCGCAGCAGCTGGCCCAGCGCGCCGTGACCGCGATCCAGGCGCCGATTCAGCTGGCGCGCCGCGAGGCGCGGCTGTCGGCTTCGGTGGGCATCGCGGTCTATCCCGGCGATGGTGCGGCCGACAAGCTGCTGGCCGCCGCCGATGCCGCGATGTACGAGGCCAAGCGCGGCGGCGGCGGGCAGGCGATGCTCTTTGCCAGCCGCATGGAGGCCGATGCGCGGGCGCAGGTGGAAATGCAGCGCGACCTGCGGCGCGCCATCGAGCACCCCGAGCGCGGCGAGCTGAGCCTGCACTACCAGCCCAAGGTCAGCGCCCGCGATGGCCGCGTCACCGGCATGGAGGCCCTGCTGCGCTGGCGCCACCCCGAGCACGGCATGGTGGGCCCGGGGGTGTTCGTGCCGGTGGCCGAGCGCTTCGGCCTGATCGACCGGCTGGGCAACTGGGTGATCGACGAGGCCTGCCGGCAGATCGGCACCTGGCAGCGCCAGGGCCTGCGCCTGCGCGTGGCCGTCAACCTGTCGATGCACCAGCTGCGCCAGCCCGGCCTGGTCGATCGGGTGCGCCTGATGCTGGTGCAGCACGGCGTGGCGCCCGGCTCGCTGATGTTCGAGATCACCGAGTCGGTGGCGATGGACGAGAACGATGCCACCGGCCGCGTCTTCGACGAGCTGGCCGCGCTGGGCACCGAGCTGTCGATCGACGACTTCGGCACCGGCTACTCCAGCCTGGCCTACCTGCGCCGGCTGCCGTCGCGTCAGATCAAGATCGACCGCAGCTTCGTCATGGACCTCGACACCTGCAGCGATGCGCTGGCCATCGTCGAGGCGGTGATCCGGCTCGCCCATGCGTTGGGTCTGGCGGTGGTGGCCGAGGGCGTCGAGACCGAAGCCCAGCGCGACCTGCTGCGCCAGCTGCAGTGCGACGAGTTCCAGGGCTACCTGTTCGCCCGGCCGGTGCCGGGTGACACGGTGCTGCGCTGGTCGCTGGGCCTGGACCGCCCGGCCATGCTGCACTTCGACGCGCCGCCGGTGCCTGCACCGGCCATCCACCCCCCGGACGAGGCGGCCCCGCTGGCACTGCAGGCTTGAGGTCCCCCTCCTACAATTGCGCAATGAACCGTCCTGCCTACACCCGTGCCGCGCAACTGCCGGCGTTGCTGCAACAGCGCATCGCCATCATCGACGGCGCGATGGGCACGATGATCCAGCGCTACAAGTTGAGCGAGGCCGATTTCCGCGGGGCGCGCTTCGCCGACCACCCCAAGGACCTGAAGGGCAACAACGACCTGCTGCAGCTGACGCGGCCCGACGTGATCCGCGAGATCCATGCGCAGTACCTGGCCGCGGGCGCCGACCTGATCGAGACCAACACCTTCGGCGCCACCTCGATCGCGCAGGAGGACTACGGCCTGGGCCACATCGCCCGCGAGCTGAACGTGGCCGCCGCCCGGCTGGCGCGCGAGGCGGTGGATGCCATCAGCACGCCCGAGCACCCGCGCTGGGTGGCCGGCGCGCTGGGCCCCACGCCGCGCACCGCCAGCATCAGCCCCGACGTGAACGACCCCGGCGCGCGCAACACCAGCTTCGACGACCTGCGCGCGGCTTATTACGAGCAGGCCAGCGGCCTGCTCGAAGGCGGCTGCGACCTGTTCCTGGTCGAGACCATCTTCGACACGCTCAATGCCAAGGCGGCGATCTTCGCGCTCGATGAACTGATGGAGGCCACCGGCGAGCGCCTGCCGGTGATCATCAGCGGCACGGTCACCGACGCGTCGGGCCGCATCCTGTCGGGCCAGACGGTGCCGGCGTTCTGGCATTCGGTGCGCCACGCGCGGCCGCTGGCGGTGGGCCTGAACTGCGCGCTGGGCGCGGCGGTGATGCGGCCCTACATCGAAGAGCTGGCCAAGGTGGCCGGCGACACCTTCATCAGCTGCTACCCCAACGCCGGCCTGCCCAACCCGATGAGCGAGACCGGCTTCGACGAGACGCCCGAGGTCACCGGCCGCATGCTGGCCGAGTTCGCCCAGGCCGGCTTCGTCAACATCGTCGGCGGCTGCTGCGGCACCACGCCCGAGCACATCGCCGAGATCGCCCGCCGCGTGGGCAGCTACCGGCCGCGCGGCAAGGCCGATCCGCTGTTCTCGCCGCTGCTGGCGGCCTGAACGGCGCGCGTTGTCGCGCGCACAGCGGGCATAAGCCACGGGCTGCCCGTGGTGCGGGCGGGGTCACTGGCCTCGCGCCAGGAGGCGGCCTCTAGAATGTGGGTCTTCCCGAGGAGCGTTGCGACGGCGGCCGTGAGGTCTGCTGCCAGGCTCGGGACGGTGCGGCCGCCTTGAAGCGGGCCGCACCCGGCAACGGCGCTCACCCACCGCCTTGACTGCAGGCGCCCGGGTGAGCCGGGCGCCGCAGCAGGCCTGATGCCTGCAAACTGCCTGCCATGACCGACGCCGCCCTGCCCAACCCCGTTGCCCCGCCGCCGATGCGCCTGGCCGGCCTCGAGCCCGTGACCATCGGCGAAGGCCACCTGTTCGTCAACATCGGCGAGCGCACCAACGTCACCGGCTCCAAGGCCTTCGCCCGCATGATCCTCGAAGGCCGCTACGAGGACGCGTTGAGCGTGGCCCGCCAGCAGGTGGAGAACGGCGCGCAGATCATCGACGTCAACATGGACGAGGCCATGCTCGACAGCGTGGCGGCGATGGAGCGCTTCTTGAAGCTGATCGCCAGCGAACCCGAGATCGCGCGCGTGCCGATCATGGTCGACAGCAGCAAGTGGAGCGTGATCGAGACCGGGCTGAGATGCCTGCAGGGCAAGGGCATCGTCAACAGCATCTCGCTGAAGGAAGGCGAGGCCGAGTTCCGCCGCCAGGCCACGCTGCTGCGGCGTTATGGCGCGGCCACCGTGGTGATGGCCTTCGACGAACAGGGCCAGGCCGACACCTACCAGCGCAAGATCCAGATCTGCGAGCGCGCCTACCGGCTGCTGGTCGACGAGGTCGGCTTTCCGCCCGAGGACATCATCTTCGACCCCAACATCTTCGCGATCGCCACCGGCATCGACGAGCATGCCAACTACGCGGTCGACTTCATCGACGCGACGCGCTGGATCAAGCAGCACCTGCCGGGCGCCAAGGTCTCGGGCGGGGTGTCGAACGTGAGTTTCAGCTTCCGCGGCAACGAGCCGGTGCGCGAGGCCATCCACACCGTGTTCCTGTACCACGCGATCCGCGCCGGGCTGGACA
>JAURXG010000390.1 GCA_030654555.1 Aquabacterium sp. | reverse complement strand
CGGCCAGGTGCTTGAGCTGCGGCGTCAGCGTGCCACGCACGTCGTCCAGCGTGGCGAAGGCGGTGACGATCAGGCTGACCGGCGCGGTGACCTGCATCGCGCCCTCGGCATCCGTCCATTTCGTGCGCATCGACAGGCTGTCCTTGCCGACCGGGATGCCGATGCCCAATGCCGGGCACAGCTCCATGCCCACCGCCTTGACGGTGTCGTACAGCGCCGCATCCTCGCCCGGCTCGCCACAGGCGGCCATCCAGTTGGCGCTGAGCTTGATGCGCGACAGCTCGATCGGCGCCGCCAGCAGGTTGGTGATGGCCTCGCCCACCGCCATGCGGCCGCTGGCGGGCGCGTCCAGCGCGGCCAGCGGCGCGCGTTCGCCCAGGCTCATCGCCTCGCCGCGGAAGCCGGCGTAATCGGCCAGCGTCACCGCGCAATCGGCCACCGGCACCTGCCAGGGGCCGACCATCGGATCGCGGTGGCTCAGGCCACCCACGGTGCGGTCGCCGATGGTGATCAGGAAGCGCTTGCTGGCCACCGTGGGGTGGCGCAGCACGGCCAGGGCCACCTCGTCGAGCTTCACACCGGTCAGGTTCAATGGCGGCTCGCTGCGCGCCACCCGGGCCACGTCGCGGTGCATCTTGGGCGGCTTGCCCAGCAGCACCTGCATCGGCATGTCGATCACGCGCTCGCCGCCGGGGCCGTCTTCGAGGATCAGCTCGGGATCATCGGTGGCCACGCCCACCACCGCGAAGGGGCTGCGCTCACGCGCGCACATCTGCTCGAACAGCGGCAACAGGTCGGGATCGATCGCCAGCGTGTAGCGCTCCTGGCTCTCGTTGCACCAGATCTCCTTCGGGGCCAGGCCGGATTCCTCCAGCGGCACGCGGCGCAGGTCGAAGGTGGCGCCCTTGCCGGCGCCGTCCACCAGCTCGGGGAAGGCGTTGCTGATGCCACCGGCGCCGACGTCGTGGATCGCGACGATCGGATTCTGGTCGCCAAGACTCCAGCAGTGGTTGATGACCTCCTGCGCGCGGCGCTGGATCTCGGGGTTGCCACGCTGCACGCTGTCGAAATCCAGCGCGGCGGTGTTGGTGCCCGCGGCCATCGAGCTGGCCGCGCCGCCACCCATGCCGATGCGCATGCCCGGCCCGCCCAGCTGCACCAGCAGCGTGCCGGCGGCGAACGGCAGCTTGTGGGTCTGGCCGGCGCTGATGGTGCCCAGGCCGCCGGCGATCATGATCGGCTTGTGGTAACCGCGCTGCACACCCGCCACGCGCTGCTCGAACACGCGGAAGTAGCCGGCCAGGTTGGGCCGGCCGAACTCGTTGTTGAAGGCCGCGCCGCCCAGCGGGCCGTCGACCATGATCTGCAGCGCACTGGCGATGTGCTCGGGCTTGCCGATGGGCTTCGCTTCCCAGGGCTCGTCCAGCCCCGGCAGGTGCAGGTGGCCGACCGAGAAGCCGGTCAGCCCCGCCTTGGGCTTGGCGCCGCGCCCGGTGGCGCCTTCGTCGCGGATCTCACCGCCGGCGCCGGTGGCCGCCCCCGGGAACGGGCTGATCGCGGTGGGGTGGTTGTGCGTCTCCACCTTCATCAGCACATGGGCGGTCTCGTCGCGTGCACCGTATTGCGGCGCATTGGTGAAACCCTGCGGCAGCCAGCGCTGCACCGGGCCGCCCTCCATCACCGCCGAGTTGTCGCTGTAGGCCACGATGCTGTGCTGCGGCGACAGCTTCTCGGTGTTGCGGATCATGCCGAACATCGACAGCGGCTGGCGCTGACCGTCGATGGTGAAATCGGCATTGAAGATCTTGTGCCGGCAATGCTCGCTGTTGGCCTGGGCGAACATCATCAGCTCGACGTCGCTGGGGTTGCGGCCCAGCCTGGTGAAGGCGTCGACCAGGTAGTCGATCTCGTCGCCCGACAGCGCCAGGCCGAACTCGGTGTTGGCGGCCACCAGCGCCGCCCGGCCCGCGCCCAGCACGTCCACATGCGCCAGCGGCTCGGCGGCCTGCTCGTCGAACAGGTGGCGCGCGGCGTCGCGCTCGAAGGCCACGCTCTCGGTCATGCGGTCGTGCAGCAGCGCCGCGCAGGCCTGCAGTTCAGCCTCGGTCAGGGGTCTGGCGGCGCTGCCGAGCAGGCCCGAGACCAGCCCGGTCTTCAGCAGCAGCCGGTACTCGGTCACCCGCTCCACCCGGTGCAGCGCCAGGCCGCAGTTGCGGGCGATGTCGGTGGCCTTGCTGGCCCAGGGCGACACGGTGCCCAGGCGGGGCATCACCACCACCAGCGCGCCGTCGTCACCGCCGGCATAGGCATCGCCATAGCGCAGCAGGCCGGCCAGCTTGTCCACATCCAGCGCCACGCCCGGTTCACCCAGCACCCCGTGCACATGGCGCGCCACCACGCCGGTGATGCGCGGGCACACCGCCTGCAGCTGCGGCAGCAAGGCTTGCGCCCGGAACGCCGAGAG
>JAURXG010000383.1 GCA_030654555.1 Aquabacterium sp. | reverse complement strand
CGTTGCCCTTGCCCAGGAAGCCCAGGTTCATCGGGAAGGCCTCGGCCGCCTGCAGCATGAAGCGCAGGCTCTCAGGCCCGGGTGTGCAGGTGGTGGCGAAGGTGCCGGTGGCCGGCCCGGTGCCGCCGCCCATCATCGTGGTGATGCCCGACATCAGCGACTCTTCGATCTGCTGCGGGCAGAGGAAGTGGATGTGGGTGTCGATGCCGCCGGCGGTGACGATCAGGCCTTCGGCCGACAGGATCTCGGTGCCCGGGCCGATCAGGATGTCCACGCCCGGCTGCACGTCGGGGTTGCCGGCCTTGCCGATGGCCACGATGCGGTGCCGCTTGATGCCGATGTCGGCCTTGACGATGCCCCAGTGGTCGACGATCAGCGCGTTGGTGATGACCAGGTCGCAGGCCTCGTGCGGGTGCGGGCCGTTGGGCGCCTGGCCCTGGCCCATGCCGTCGCGGATGGTCTTGCCGCCGCCGAACTTCACCTCTTCGCCGTAGCCGCCGGCACGCAGCGTGAAGTCGTCTTCGACCTCGATGACGAGCGCGGTGTCGGCCAGCCGCAGCCGGTCGCCCACGGTGGGGCCGTACATCTCGGCGTAGGCGCGTCGTCCGATCGTGGCCATGTTCAGAGTTTCCCTTGCACCAGGCCGCGGAAGCCCCAGACCTCGCGCTCGCCGGCGTAGTCGACCAGCTCGACGGTGCGCTGCTGGCCGGGCTCGAAGCGCACGGCGGTGCCGCTGGCGATGTTCAGCCGCATGCCGTGCGCGGCCGCGCGGTCGAAGCCGAGCGCCGCATTGGTCTCGGCGAAGTGGTAATGCGAGCCCACCTGGATCGGCCGGTCGCCGGTGTTCTGCACCACCACGGTGTGGGTGCGCCGGCCGGGGTTCAGCAGATGCTCGCCCTCGTCGATGAGCAGTTCACCGGGAATGGTCATGGGAGGATGTCCTGGGGGAGGGGCGTCAGGGAACGACGGGCGTGCACCTTGTGGGTGCCGCTGTCATGCAATGGGTTGGTGCACGGTCACCAATTTGGTGCCGTCGGGGAAGGTGGCCTCGACCTGGATCTCGGGCACCATTTCGGCCACGCCGTCCATCACGTCGGCGCGCGTCAGCACCGTCTTGCCGTCGCTCATCAGTGCGGCCACGGTCTTGCCGTCGCGCGCGCCTTCCATGATGGCCGCGGTGATCAGCGCCACCGCCTCGGGCACGTTGAGCTTGAGCCCGCGGGCGCGGCGCCGCTCGGCCAGCAGCGCGGCGGTGAAGATCAGCAGCTTGTCTTTTTCGCGGGGCGTGAGGTCCATGGCCGCGATGGTTGCACAGGCTGTGCCATGCGCGCCACCTGCGCCATGGGGGCCGTGCTCAGCGGCGGCGCTGCGCCAGCAGCCAGTCGAACAGGCCGGGCTCGGCGTAGGCCGGCGTCCAGGCGTCGTGGCCCACGCCGGGGTAGATCGACAAGCGCGGCTGGCCGCCGGCTTCGCGCAGCGCGGCGATGGCGCGGCGCTGCAGCTCGACCGGCACCACCGTGTCGGCCTCGCCGTGGAAGGCCCACACCGGCAGGTGGCGGATGCGCGCCATGCGGTCTTCGTCGCCCTCGCCGCACACCGGCGCGATGGCGGCCAGGTCGTCGGGGTACTCGATGGCCCAGGCCCAGCTGCCGCGCCCGCCCATCGACAACCCGGTGGCGCTGACCCGGTGGGCATCGATGCGCAGCGTGGCCTGCAGCTGCCGCAGCAGCGCATGCAGCAGGTGCGGGTCCCAGGCGCCATCGGCCGGGGCCTGCGGCGAGACCACGATGAACGGCAGGTCGGGCCGCGCCTCGATGAACGCCGGCGGCCCCTGGGCCTTGACGGCGGCCAGGTCGCTGCCCCGCTCACCCGAGCCGTGCAGGAAGAACAGCGTGGGCCAGCGTCGCTGCGGCTCGGCGTGATAAGCCGGCGGCAGGTACAGCCAGTAGGGCAGCGTGGCGCGCACGGTGGCCACCAGGTCGGCGGAGCGGGCGACCTGCTGGCCGGCAGGAGTGGGTTCGGGGGTCATCGGCGGAAGGGTCGGTGCGGCGCTGCAGCCGGCCAGCGCCAGGCCGGGTGCGGCCAGGCAGGCGTGCAGCACACGGCGGCGCCCGGGGTTCATGGGGCGGCGGCGGCCGGCAGCCGCAACGGCGCCCCGCCCGGTGGCACCCGGTGCAGCCGGCCCTGCCATTGCAACCACAGGCCACCGGGTGGTTCGACCAGGCCCGGCGCCACGCGCAGCTCGACCTCGCCGTTGCGCCGTGCCAGCGCATAGCTCAGCGCGCCCCAGGCGGTGCGCAGGCCCTGCACCCGCACGGGGCCCTGGTCGACCCAGGCGGGCAGCACACCGGCGGCCAGCACCAGCGCCTGGTCGCTGTCGCGCTCATAGGCCAGCAGGTCGAGCGCCGAGCGGATGTAGTCCGACGAGATCCACGCATGCGGCATGTCGCCGATGAAGCGCGGATGGCGTGGCCGCCGGTCGACCACCTCGGCCCAGTGGTGCCAGCCGGTGGGGCGCTGGTCGGCGTGGAAGAAGTCCAGCATCGCATGCGCGCGATCGGCGTGGCCCAGCCGCAGCAGCGCCGACACCGAGCGCAGCTCGTAAGGCGTGTACTCGTTCCAGTCGGTGCTGCCGCGCCGGCGCTGCGCCTCATCCCAATAACGCCGCCAGGTGGCGGCCAGCGCCGCGGGCGGCACCAGGCCTTCGGCGCCGGCCGGGCTGAAGATCATTGTGCTGGAGGTGGCGTCGAAGTCGCCCAGCTCGGCGGCACCCGGCAGGTGGGCGATGCGGTGCTGCGCCATCGCCGTGGCCAGCGACTGGCCCAGTTCGCGCCGGAATTCACCGTGCTGGGCGGCGAGTTCATCGGCCCGCGTGGCGTGCCCCAGCGCGCGCGCCAGCAGCGCCGCATCGCGCCAGCCGGCCAGGGCCCAGAAGTCGTCCCAGTAGCTGTGCATGGGCTTGGCCGAGTAGCCTTCGTGGCTGATCGACGCCGGCATCAGGCCCCAGAAGGCCTCGCGCCCGGGCTGCTGGTTGAGCGGCGTGCGCTCGCTCTGGCGCAGCCGTTCCATGTAGCCGGCGGCGGCATCCACCTGGGGCCACAGCCGTTCGATCCATGCACGGTCACCGGTGTGGCGCCACAACTCGGCCACGCTGTAGATGAACTGGCCATGGCTGTCGTTCTCGGCCACCGGATCGGCGCCGCGCGCATCGACGCAGCAGGGCACCTTGCCGTTGGCGAACAAATGGCCGGCGTACCAGGTGGTGAACTCGCGTGCCGCGTCCACCTCGCCCAGGCGCAGCAGGCCGGCCACCATCATCGCGCCGTCGCGCACCCAGCTGCGGGCGTAGCTGCGTGTGCCGGGCTGCAGCGCCGGGCCGTCGCGCGAGATCAGGATGTGCGACAGCGCCACGCGCAGGCTGTCGTGGATCGGTTGGGCGGCCGGCGGCAGCGAGAACGTGACGCGGTTCAGGCGCTGGCGCCAGCCGGCGGCCACGGCATCGAGCCGGGCCACGGCGTCGGCATCGTCGGTCGGCGGCACCGCGCTGCCCGCCAGCGGCAGCGTGATCGTCACGCTGCGCCGCTCACCCGGGCCCAGGTTCATCGGCCAATCCAGCCGCGCGCTGGCCAGGCCTTGCGGGTCTTGCAGTGAGGCGAGCGGCCGGGCCGCCGGGCCCAGCACATCACCGGCGTCGAAGGGCGCGGCCAGCGCCCGCGCCGGGGCCTGCAAGGTGCGCAGCCAGGGCTGGCCGTTGACCTGCAGCGTGCTGCCGGCCCACTGCAGGCGCCGTACCTCGGCCACACCGCCGGCCGTGTTGAGGAACTGCTGCGGCGGGTTCACCTGCCAGGGGCGCAGCAGCAGCGCCAGCGTCAACCGTTGCGGCAACGCGGTCGGGTTGTGCAGCGTGTAGCGGGCGATCAGCTGCGACTGCGCGCGGATGCCCTCGGCGCCGGCCTCCACGGTCAGGCCGAAAGCCGGGTGCGTCCACTGCACGCTGGGCAGCGGCAGGTGGCCTTCGCGCAACGTGGTGTTGCTGCGGCCCTGCGTCTGCACCTCGGCCCAGCCCAGTGTCCGGCCGTCGGCATCGATGACCACGGGTTCCAGCGAGGGGCCGCCGCGGTGCGGCTCGATCGCGCCGTCTTCCGACAGCAGCGCCGCGCTGGCGCCGCCGCCGTCCACGCCCACCACCGTCCAGTAGTTCTGCTCGCC
>JAURXG010000379.1 GCA_030654555.1 Aquabacterium sp. | reverse complement strand
CGTCCAGGTACAGCGCCACGCCCTGGGTGAAGTCGGGCACACCCAACCGGGCGATGCGGCCGTAGGCGGCGTTGCGCCCGCCGCTCTCGGTGGCGCGGCTGGCCTGCTGCTTGGCTTCATAGGCGGCACGCCGCTGCGCGCCTTGCTCCATCAGGTCGGGGGTCATGACTTCTTCTCGACAACTTTGCGGAACAAGCCCACGATGCCGTTCGGCAGGAACAGCGTCACGGCGATGAACAGCGCCCCCAGGAAATACAACCAGAACTCGGGGAAGGCCACGGTGAACCAGCTCTTGGCACCATTGACGAAGAAGGCGCCGACGATGGGCCCGATCAGCGTGGCGCGGCCGCCCACCGCGGCCCAGATGGCGATCTCGATGCTGGCCGCGGGGCTCATCTCGCTGGGGTTGATGATGCCCACCTGCGGCACGTACAGCGCGCCGGCCACCGCGCACATTACCGCGCTCAGCGTCCAGATGCTCAGCTTGTAGGCCAGCGGGTTGTAGCCGGTGAACATCACCCGCGTCTCGGCGTCGCGGATGGCCTGCAGCACGCGGCCGTACTTGCTGTGGACGATGGCGCGCGCCAGCAGGTAGCAGCCCACCAGCGTGCAGCCGGTGATGACGAACAGCGTGATGCGCATACCGGGCGTGGCGATCGGCAGATCGAGCAGACGCTTGAAGTCGGTGAAACCGTTGTTGCCGCAGAAGCCGGTCTCGTTGCGGAAGAACAGCAGCATCGCGGCGAAGGTCATGGCCTGCGTGATGATCGAGAAGTACACACCCTTGATGCGCGAGCGGAAGGCGAACCAGCCGAACACCAGCGCCAGCAGCCCCGGCACCAGCACCACCAGCAGCATCTGGGCGATGAACGAGTCGGAGAAGGTCCAGGTCCAGGGCAGCTGCTTCCAGTTCAGGAACACCATGAAGTCGGGCAGCGGGCTCTTGTAGTTGCCGTCCAGCCCGATCTGGCGCATCAGGTACATGCCCATGCCGTAGCCGCCCAGTGCGAAGAACAGGCCGTGGCCCAGGCTCAGGATGCCGGTGTAGCCCCAGATCAGGTCCATCGCCAGCGCGCAGATGGCGTAGCAGAGGATCTTGCCGGTGAGCTGCACCGCGTAGTCGCTGACGTGGAACGGGCTGCCCGCCGGCACCAGCAGGTTGAGCACCGGGAAGACCACGGTGATGACCGCCAGCGCGGCGATCACGCCAGCCCAACCCTTGGTGCCCAGCAGCAGGCCGCGCTTCTGTTGCAGGCCCAGGGAGGTAGTGAGCACTGCGCTCATGCTTCAGCACTCCTTCCCTTGATGGCGAAGAGCCCCTGGGGTCTCTTCTGGATGAAGACGACGATGAACACCAGCACCATGATCTTGGCCAGCACCGCGCCGGCCCAGCCCTCCAGCAGCTTGTTGAGCACGCCCAGGCCCAGCGCCGCCACCACGGTGCCGGCCAGCTGGCCCACGCCGCCGAGCACCACCACCATGAAGCTGTCGACGATGTAGCCCTGGCCCAGGTCAGGCCCCACGTTGCCCACCTGGCTGAGCGCACAACCCGCCAGCCCGGCGATGCCCGCGCCCAGGCTGAAGGCCAGCATGTCGATGCGCGCGGTGTTCACGCACACGCAGCTGGCCAAGCGCCGGTTCTGCGTCACGCCGCGCACGAACAGGCCCATCCGGGTCTTGCCGATCAGCAGCGCCATGCCGATGAGCACCGCGGCGGCGAACACCCTGTTCGCGAGGCGGTTGTTGG
>JAURXG010000376.1 GCA_030654555.1 Aquabacterium sp. | reverse complement strand
CCTTCAAGCGACTAAGCTCAGGCCGTCACAGTCTTGGCCTTGTCGGCGTATTCCGTGATCTGGTCAAAGTTCAGGTACTTGTAGATCTGGGCGCTGGAGGCATCGAGCACGCCCACGCCTTCCATGTACTCGGCCTTGGTCGGGATGCGACCCAGACGCGAGCAGATGGCGGCCAGTTCGGCCGAGCCCAGGTACACATTGCTGTTCTTGCCCAGACGGTTGGGGAAGTTGCGCGTGCTGGTCGAGAACACGGTGGCGCCTTCCTTCACTTGAGCCTGGTTGCCCATGCACAGCGAGCAGCCGGGCATTTCCATGCGGGCGCCAGCGGTGCCCAGAACGCCGTAGTGGCCTTCTTCGGTCAGCTGCTGGGCATCCATCTTGGTGGGGGGCGCCACCCACAGCTTGACGGGGATGTCGCGCTTGCCTTCGAGCAGCTTGGAGGCGGCACGGAAGTGACCGATGTTGGTCATGCAAGAGCCGATGAACACTTCGTCGATCACGGCACCAGCCACGTCCGACAGCGTCTTGACGTCATCGGGGTCGTTGGGGCAAGCCAGGATGGGCTCGTGGATGTCGGCCAGGTCGATTTCGATCACGGCGGCGTACTCGGCGTCGGCGTCACCCTTCATCAACTGCTGATCGGCCAGCCAGGCTTCCTGGGCAGCGATACGACGTTGCAGCGTGCGTGCATCTTCGTAGCCGTTGGCGATCATGTTCTTCATCAGCGTGATGTTGCTGGTGAGGTACTCGGCAATCGGCTCCTTGTTCAGGTGCACGGTGCAGCCAGCGGCAGAGCGCTCGGCCGAAGCGTCGGACAGCTCGAACGCTTGCTCGACCTTCAGGTCTGGCAGGCCTTCGATCTCCAGGATGCGACCCGAGAAGATGTTCTTCTTGCCTTGCTTGGCCACAGTCAGCAGACCGGCCTTGATGGCGTACAGGGGGATGGCGTTGACCAGGTCACGCAGGGTGATGCCGGGCTGCATCTTGCCCTTGAAGCGAACCAGCACGGATTCGGGCATGTCCAGGGGCATCACGCCCGTGGCAGCGGCAAACGCCACCAAGCCGGAACCAGCGGGGAAGCTGATGCCGATGGGGAAGCGGGTATGCGAGTCGCCACCGGTGCCGACGGTGTCGGGCGTCAGCAGGCGGTTCAGCCAGCTGTGGATCACGCCGTCACCAGGACGCAGGGACACGCCGCCGCGGGTGCTGATGAAGTCAGGCAGCTCGTGGTGCATCTTCACGTCCACAGGCTTGGGGTAAGCGGCCGTGTGGCAGAACGATTGCATCACCAGGTCAGCCGAGAAGCCCAGGCAAGCCAGGTCCTTCAGCTCGTCGCGGGTCATCGGGCCGGTGGTGTCTTGCGAACCGACCGAGGTCATCTTGGGTTCGCAGTAGGTGCCAGGGCGCACGCCTTGACCGGCGGGCAGGCCGCAAGCCTTGCCGACCATCTTCTGGGCCAGCGAGTAGCCCTTCTTGGTGTCGGCGGGGCTGACGGGCAGGCGGAACAGGGTGGAAGGTGCCAGGCCCAGGGCTTCACGGGCCTTGGCGGTCAGGCCACGGCCAATGATCAGGGGGATGCGGCCACCGGCGCGCACTTCGTCGAACAGCACGTCGGACTTGACCTTGAACTCGGCGATGACTTCGCCGTTCTTGAGGG
>JAURXG010000370.1 GCA_030654555.1 Aquabacterium sp. | reverse complement strand
GCCTTGGGCACGATGCCAAAGAGCTTGAGGCGGAACGCCGCCTGGATCACCGACTCGGCGATCTCGGCCGCGCTCGGGTCCACGTTCACGTGGGTGTCGGTGAAGAACAGCACGCCCTTGTCGTTCAGCACGGCGCTGAGCGCCGACAGCCCGCGGCTTTCGCTTTCCACGCCCAGGATCTCGCGCACGTACTTGAGCTTGCGCACGAAGCGGCCCACCAGCCCGCACAGCAGCGCGTCGGCCTCGCCCCGGCGCACCATCAGCGCCGCGATCACCACGTCGCGCGAGCGCACCAGCGCCTTGGCTGCCGACGGCGTGATGCCCTTGCGCTGCATGATCTCGTGGTAGAGCTGCCAGTAATCGTTGAAGCGCGGGTCGTCGTCGATGTTGGTGACTTCCACGTCCACGCCGATGCGCAGCCGCAGCCCCAGGCGCGCGATGCGGCGCTCGATCACCGCCGGGCGACCGACCAGGATCGGCCGCGCCAGGCCTTCGTCCACCACCGTCTGCACGGCGCGCAGCACGGTTTCTTCCTCGCCCTCGGCGTACACCACGCGCTTCTTGTCGGCACGCGCGCGGTCGAACACCGGCTTCATCAGCAGGCCGGTGCGGAACACCCAGCTGCTGAGGCGGTCGCGGTAGGCCACCATGTCGTCGATCGGCCGCGTCGCCACGCCCGAGTCCATGGCGGCTTGCGCCACGGCGGGCGCCAGCGACACCAGCAGGCGCGGGTCGAACGGGCGCGGGATCAGGTATTCGGGGCCGAACGACGGGGTTTCGCCAGCGTAGGCCGCGCCCAGGTCGGTCGCCTCACGCCGCGCCAGGTCGGCGATCGCGCGCACGCAGGCCAGCTTCATCGGCTCGTTGATGGTGGTGGCGCCGACATCCAGCGCACCGCGGAAGATGTAGGGGAAGCACAGCGCGTTGTTCACCTGGTTCGGGTAGTCGCTGCGGCCGGTGGCGATGATCGCGTCCGGGCGCGCCTGCTTGGCCAGCGCGAAGATGATGGGCCGCGGCGCCATCGTGGCCAGCATCTCGGGCTTGAGGATGCCGCCGGCCGACACGCCGATGAACACGTCGGCGCCCACCACCGTCTCCGACAGGCAGCGCGCGGTGGTGTCGCGCGCATAGCGCACGATGCCGGCGTTGAAGCCGCCCGGCGCCAGGTCGGGCCGGCCGGTGTGCAGCACGCCGTCCCGGTCGCTGACCAGGATGTTGTTGGGCTGCACGCCCAGCGCCACCAGCATGTCCAGGCAGGCGATGCCGGCCGCGCCGGCGCCGCTCACCGCCAGCTTCACCGAGTGGATGGGCTTGCCCACCACGTGCAGCGCGTTCAATACCGCCGCACCGACGATGATCGCGGTGCCATGCTGGTCGTCGTGGAAGACGGGGATCTTCAGCCGCTCGCGCAGCTTGCGCTCGACCACGAAGCACTCGGGCGCCTTGATGTCCTCGAGGTTGATGCCGCCGAAGGTCGGCTCCATGGCCGCGATCATGTCGATCAGCTTGTCGGCGTCGGGCTCCAGCAGTTCGATGTCGAACACGTCGATGCCGGCGAACTTCTTGAACAGCACGCCCTTGCCTTCCATCACCGGCTTGGCGGCCAGCGGCCCGATGTTGCCGAGACCGAGTACCGCGGTGCCGTTGGTGACCACGGCGACGAGGTTGCCGCGCGAGGTGTAGCGGATGGCGTTGGCCGGGTCCGCGACGATTTCCTCACAGGGCGCAGCGACACCGGGGGTATACGCCAGCCCAAGGTCGTGCTGGTTCACCAGCTGCTTGGTGGGAGCAATGGAAATCTTGCCGGGGGTGGGGAATTCGTGGTACTCGAGGGCGGCGAGGCGGCGCTGGGCGCGTTTGTCTTCCTGCTCGGACATGGGAATGGGACAACCTTCCGTTGAGGGGATGGATCGCGGCACCCGGCGGGCGCCGTGACGGGACCGGTCGATTGTAGGGGCGCGGC
>JAURXG010000368.1 GCA_030654555.1 Aquabacterium sp. | reverse complement strand
ATCTCGGTGGCCGGCAGCGCCGCCCACTCGGTGATGGCGTTCATCTTGAGGGTCTGCGCCTGGGCTTCGGTCAGCTTGCCGGCATCGAACTGGTCCCAGGGAATGTCGGTGTCCATGTTCCAGCGCACGGCTTCGAGCTGCTTGAAGAGTTCAGGGTAGAGCATGAGGGTCTTTCCGGAGCGAGTGCATGATTCTAGGGTGGCACCCCTGCCAGGCCCAAACCAAGATCAAGCAACCCCGGGGCCCGGGGGGCGGCTGGCCCGGCCCGCTTCAGCCCGACCCGATGCACCGTAGAAGGACTCCATGCGCCGTTTCCTGATCCTCGCCGGCCTTGCCGCGATCCTGCTGCCGACGGCCCGCGCCGCCTGCCCGGCGCTGCTGCAGCACACCCAGCCCCGCTTGCAGGACGAGAAGCCGGTCGATCTGTGCGACCACGCCGGCAAGGTGGTGCTGGTGGTCAACACCGCCAGCTACTGCGGCTTCACCGGGCAGTACAAGTCGCTGGAGGCGCTGGACGCCACCTACCGCGGCCGCGGCCTGGTGGTGCTGGGTTTTCCCAGCAACGATTTCGGCCAGCAGGAGCCCGGCAGCGGTGCCGAGATCGCCGCCTTCTGCGAAAACACCTTCGGCGTGAAGTTCCCGATGTTCGCCAAGTCGCACGTCGCACCCGGCGCGGGGCGCAGCGTCAACCCGCTGTTTGCCAGCCTGGCGCAGCGCAGCGGCCAGGCGCCGAAGTGGAACTTCCACAAGTACCTGATCAGCCGGCAGGGCGATGCGGTGATCAGCCACGCCTCGGCCGTCGACCCGCAAGACCCCAGATTCCTGAAGGACTTGGAGAAACTACTAAGGGCAAAGTGAGACCATTGGGTCAGAATTGAACTAATCAGTTCAAATGAAGACCCAAAAGATCATGGCCTTCGACCTCAGCCCCTCGCACAACGCCGTCCGCCCGAACACGGAACCTTTCCACAGCCTGACGCTCCATACCGGTGTTGGCTGGCCGATAAAGCTGGCAGCGGTTGCAGTGGGTGAGGAGCCCGTTTCAGCCGATGAGTCGATCAACCCCGTTTTTGCGCCGTGCAGCCTTTCGGATCTCCGAAGTGAAATCCTGAGGCACTTCTCCTCCTCCTCCCTCCCTCCCTCGTTGGCTTCAGGGCGCTGCACGGCCCTTTCATTCCCCCGCCGCTCCGCCCGGAGCGCGTCATGACCGGCGCCCGGCGCCGCGTCGCCGTGGTGGGCTCGGGCATCTCGGGCCTGTCCGCCGCCTGGTCGCTGGCCGATGCCGCCCAGGTCACGCTGTTCGAGGCCGACGGCCACTTCGGCGGCCATGCCCACACGGTCGACGTCACGCTCGAGGGCGTGACACATGGCGTGGACACCGGCTTCCTGGTCTTCAACCACGCCACCTACCCGCACTTGGTGCGGCTGTTCGCTGACCTGCAGGTTCCGACCGCCGCCGCCGAGATGTCGTTCTCGGTGCAGGTGCCCGAGATCGGGCTGGAGTGGAGCGGCAGCAACCTCGACACCGTGTTCGCCCAGCGCCGCAACCTGCTGAGCCCCCGCTTCCTGGGCATGCTGCGCGACCTGATGCGTTTCAACCGCGTCACCACCACCATCGCCGAGCGCAACGAAGAGGCTTCGCTGCAGCAGCCGATCGGCGATTTCCTGGTCGAGCGGGGCTTTTCCACCGCCTTCCGCGATTGGTACCTGCTGCCGATGCTGGGCTGTATCTGGAGCTGCCCCACCGACCAGATGCTGCGCTTTCCGGTGGCCACGATGATCCGCTTCTGCCACAACCACGGGCTGATCCGCGTGACCGACCGGCCGCAGTGGCACACGGTGCGCGGCGGTTCACGCGAGTACGTGCGGCGCATGCTCACCCGCATCCCCGATGCGCGGCTGAACACGCCGGTGCGCGCGGTGCGCCGCGTGCCGCCAGCCACCGCCAGCGCGGGCGTGTGGATCGACACCGACGCCGGCAGCGAGCGCTTCGACGAGGTGATCCTGGCCGGCCACAGCGACCAGAGCCTGGCGCTGCTGGGCGCACAGGCCAGTGCCGACGAGCGCGCCGTGCTGGGCGCCATCGGCTACCACCGCAACCGCGCGGTGCTGCACACCGATGCCGCCCTGCTGCCGCAGCGCCGCAAGGCCTGGGCCGCCTGGAACTACGTGCGCGCCCCGGCGCTGGCGCAGGAGCAGTCCGCCGTCTGCCTGCATTACCTGATCAACCGCCTGCAGCCGCTGCCCTGGACGCAGCCGGTGGTGGTGTCGCTGAACCCCACGCGCGAGCCGGCCGCCGGCACGGTGCAAGGCGAGTTCGACTACGCGCACCCGGTGTTCGACGCCGCGGCCATCTCCGCGCAGGCGCGGGTGCCGCAGATTCAGGGCCATTCGCACGTCTGGTTTGCCGGCGCTTGGACGCGCTACGGTTTCCACGAGGATGGCCTGATGTCGGGCCTGGCGGTGGCCGATGCCTTGCGCGCGCGCTGGGCGGACGCGTCGGCCTCCCCGCGGGTGGCCGCCTGATGACCACCTCGGCCGCGACGCCCGCCGGCTCGGCGCCGGCCCGGCCCCAGCTGGGCATCGGCCGGGTGCGCCACGAGCGGCTGCGGCCCACGCACCACGCGTTCGACTACCCGACCTGGTTCCTGCTGCTGCCGCTGCGCGCGCTGCGCTCGCAGCCCGAACCCACGCTGAGGCGCAACCGCGGCGGCTGGGTCAGCTTCCACGATGCCGACCACGGCGACGGCCGCGCCGACTGCCTGGCCTGGGTCGACGAGCTGCTGCGCAGCGCAGGCATCACCGACGCGCTGGGCGAGGTGTGGCTGCACACCTACCCGCGCATGCTGGGCGTGGCCTTCAAGCCGGTCAGCTTCTGGTACTGCCACCGCACCGACGACACGCTGGCGGCCATCGTCGCCGAGGTCAACAACACCTTTGGCGGCCGCCATTGCTACCTGCTGGCCGGCGCCGATCTGGCCTGGGGCCGCGAGCTGGTGGCCAGCAAGCAGTTTCACGTCTCGCCGTTCTGCCAGGTGGCCGGCGGCTACCGCTTCCGCTTCATGCGCACCACCGAGGCGATCGGCGACGGCAGCGGCCGCACCGTCGCCCGCATCGACCACGACGACGCCCAGGGCCCGCTGCTGCTGACCAGCGTCAGCGGCGAGCTGGCACCCCTCACCCCGGCCCGATTGCGCCACGCGCTGTGGCGCATGCCGCTGCTGACGCTGGGCGTGATCGCGCGCATCCACTGGCAGGCGCTGCGCCTGCTGGTCAAGCGCGTGCCCTTCTTCGGCAAGGGCCCGGCGGCCACGCCGTCGGCCCACGCACGCTGACGTTTCCCGACGCCCGTTCCCACCTTCACCGGCCCCAGGCACCCCCAACGATGCGCTCCGCCACCACCGCCACCCGCTCCCTGTCCCTGCCGCCGTCGGCGCCGACGGCCGCCCGGGCCTTGTTCGCCTTGCTGCGGCGCCTGCAGGTGGGCACGCTCGACGTGCAACTGCCCGACGGCAGCCAGGCCCGCTTCGGCAGCGGCGCGGCCGGCGAGCCGCATGCCGCCGTGCGCCTGCACAACTGGCAGTTGTGCAACGCGGTGCTGCGCTCGGGCGACATCGGCTTTGCCGAATCGTTCATCGCCGGCGACTGGGCCGCCAACGACCTGGTGGCGCTGCTGCAGCTGATCATCGCCAACCGCGCATCGATGGAGCGCGTGGTCTACGGCACCTGGTGGGGCAACCTGCTGCACCGCGTGCGCCACCTGTTCAACCGCAACTCACGCGCCGGCAGCAAGCGCAACATCCACGCGCACTACGACCTGGGCAACTCGTTCTACCGGCTGTGGCTGGACGAGACCATGACCTACTCCAGCGCCTGGTTCAACGGCGACACCCGGCAGGACACCGCCAGCGCGCAGCAGGCCAAAATGCGCCGCGCGCTGACCGAGTGCCAGGTGGGCGCCGGCAGCCAGGTGCTGGAGATCGGCTGCGGCTGGGGCGGCCTGGCCGAATGCGCGGCGCGCGACTTCGACGCCCGCATCACCGGCGTGACGCTGTCGGCCGAGCAGCTGGCGTTCGGGCAGCAGCGGCTGGAGAAGGCCGGCCTGGGCGATCGCGCCACGCTGCGTTTCCAGGACTACCGCGACATCGCCGACGGCCCGTTCGACGCCATCGTGTCGATCGAGATGTTCGAGGCGGTGGGCCGCGAGTACTGGGCCAGCTACTTCAAGACGGTGCACGACCAGCTCAAGCCGGGCGGGCGCGCCTGCATCCAGTCGATCACCATCGACGACGCGCTGTTCGAGCGTTATGTGGCGGGCACCGACTTCATCCAGCAGTACATCTTTCCCGGCGGCCTGCTGCCCTGCCCCAGCGCCTTCCGCGCGGAGGCGGCCAAGGCCGGTCTGCAGGTGGAGCGTGAACTGGCCTTCGGCCCCGACTACGCCGAGACACTGCGCCGCTGGCGGCAGGACTTCCTGCACCAGGACACGCAGGTGCGCGGGCTGGGCTTCGACACCCGCTTCATGCGCACCTGGGAGTTCTACCTCGCGTACTGCGAGGCGGCGTTTGCCAGCGGCGCCACCGACGTGATGCAGTTCACCCTGCGCCGGCCGGCAGCTTGACGCGCGCCGTGATGAAACCCGACCGCCGCCACTGCCTGGCCTCGCTGGCCGGCGCGCTGCTGGCCGGCGGCGCGCTGTCGGCGGCGGCCCAGGGCA
>JAURXG010000366.1 GCA_030654555.1 Aquabacterium sp. | reverse complement strand
TCCTTGGGGTCCATGCCGGCGGCGGTGGCATCTTTCACCACCTGCAGCGGGTTGGTCTTGAGTTGCGGTGCGCTGGGCAGCCAGCCCATGCGCTCGGCGCGCACGTTGTAGTCGATCATGCTGCCGGCGTACAGCTTCTTGTCGGCCAGCGGTGACACGATCTCCTCCATGCCCAGCTTCTCGTAGCGCCACTGGTCGGTGTGGGCGTAGAAGAAGCTGGTGCTGTTCATCTGCCGCGGCGGGCGGATCCAGTCCAGCGCGAAGGCCAGCGCCGTCCAGCCGGTCTGCGGGCGCAGCTTCTCCTGGCCCACGTAGTGCGCCCAGCCGCCGCCGCTCTGGCCGATGCAGCCGCACATCATCAGCAGGTTGATGACGCCGCGGTAGTTCATGTCGGCGTGGTACCAGTGGTTCATCGCCGCGCCGATGATGACCATCGACTTGCCGTGGGTCTTGTGCGCGTTCTCGGCGAACTGGCGGGCCACGGTGATGATCTGGTCGCGCGGCGTGCCGGTGATGGTCTCGGCCCAGGCCGGCGTGTAGGCCGCGTCGTCGTCGTAGTCCTTGGCGCCGCTGCCCAGGCCGCGGTCGATGCCGTACTGCGCCACCTGCAGGTCGAACACGGTGGCCACCAGGGCCTCGCGGTGATCGCCTTCCTTGCCCAGGCGCAGCCGCACGGCCGGCACCTTGACGAAGTTGACCTCGCCGTTCTGCACGTTCGACTTGAAGTGCGGCGTGGTCACGCCGCCGAAGTACGGCAGGCCGACGCCGACGACCTCATGCGCCTGCGGGTTTGCGGAGTCCGCGTCCTCGATCACCGACAGCTTCAACTTGACCTCGGTGCCGTGGCGCGCTTCCTTGTTCTCCAGGTTCCACTTGCCCTGGTCGACACCGCCCTCGGGCGTCCAGCGGAAGCCGATGCTGCCGTTGGGCAGCACGGCGCGGCCGCCGGTGTCGAAAGCCACGGTCTTCCACTCGGGGTTGTTGTCCTGGCCCAGCTTGCCGTTGAAGTCGCTGGCGCGCAGGTAACGGTCGGGCACCAGGGTCTTGCTGCCGTCGGCCAGCTGGTGTTCTTTGAGCATCACCAGCAGCGGCAGGTCGGTGTAGCGCCGCGCGTAGTCGTCGAAGTAGGCGCTGCGCTGCTTGAAGTAGAACTCGTTGAGCGCCACGTGGCCCATGGCCATCGCCAGCGCGGCATCGGTGCCCTGCTTGGGGTGCAGCCACAGGTCGGCCAGCTTGGCGACCTCGGAATAGTCGGGCGTCACCGCCACCGTCTTGGCACCCTTGTAGCGCACCTCGGTGAAGAAGTGCGCGTCGGGCGTGCGCGTCTGCGGCACGTTGCTGCCCCAGGCGATGATGTAGGTGCTGTTGTACCAGTCGGCCGATTCGGGCACGTCGGTCTGCTCGCCCCACACCTGCGGGCTGGCCGGCGGCAGGTCGCAGTACCAGTCGTAGAAGCTCATGCAGACGCCGCCGATCAGGCTGAGGTAGCGGCTGCCGGCGGCATAACTGACCATGCTCATCGCCGGGATGGGCGAGAAGCCGATCACGCGGTCGGCGCCGTGCTTCTTGATCGTGTAGACGTTGGAGGCGGCGATGATCTGGTTCACCTCGTCCCAGGTGCTGCGCACGAAGCCGCCCATGCCGCGCACCTTCTGGTAGTCGCGCCGGGCCTCGGGGTTCTCGACGATCGTCGCCCACGCGTCCACCGGCGTCCTGGCGGTGGCCATCGCGGCGCGCCAGCGCTCGAGCAGGCGGCCGCGCACCATCGGGTACTTGACGCGGTTGGCGCTGTACAGGTACCAGCTGTAGCTGGCGCCACGCGCGCAGCCGCGCGGCTCGTGGTTGGGCATGTCCCAGCGCGTGCGCGGGTAGTCGGTCTGCTGCGTCTCCCAGGTGACGATGCCACCCTTGACGTAGATCTTCCAGCTGCAGCTGCCGGTGCAGTTGACGCCGTGCGTGCTGCGCACGATCTTGTCGTGGGCCCAGCGGTTGCGGTAGGCGTCCTCCCAGGTGCGGTCTTCGCCGGTGACCACGCCGTGGTCGCCGGAGAAGCTTTCCTTGGGCAGGCTGAAGTGGGTGAGGCGGTCTAAGAAGTGACTCATGTCGTGGGCTCCAGGTCAATGGGTAGGGGGCAGCTCGGGCCCGATCAAGCGGACGCCGTGGATCCGGCTCCGCCGGGCCACCGGGGTCGCCCCCTTGAGGGGGAGCGGCGCAGCCGCTACGGGGGTGGTTGTCATCAGCAGGGCATGGGTGCGTGGCGGCGGCTGTAGTACCACCAGGTGACCGCGATGCACGACAGGTAGAAGACGATGAAGGCCTGCAGCGCGGCTTCGGGGCCGCCGGTCAGCGAGATCGAGGTGCCATAGCTCTTGGGGATGAAGAAGCCGCCGTAGGCACCGATGGCGCTGGCAAAACCCAGCACCGCGGCGGCTTCCTTGTTCGCGTCCATGGCGGCGCGCAGCTGCTCGCTGGGCAGGCTGCCGGCGGCGCGCTGGTGCTCGGCCATGAAGATCGACGGGATCATGCGGAAGGTGCTGCCGTTGCCGATGCCGGCGGCGGCGAACAGCACGCCGAAGCTCGCCAGCAGGCCGCCCAGGTGGCCCGCCGAGCCGCCCTTGGGCAGGCATTGCAGCGCCGCCAGCACGCCCAGCGCCATCGCGACGAAGGCCCAGAAGGTGATCCGCGCGCCGCCCAGCCGGTCGGCCAGCCAGCCGCCCACCGGGCGCAGCAGCGCGCCCAGCAGCGGGCCCAGCCAGGTGGCCTGCAGCGCCTCGGTGTGCTGGAACTGGCTCTGGATCAGCATCGGCAGCCCGGCCGAGTAGCCGATGAAGCTGCCGAAGGTGCCCAGGTACAGCCAGCACATCAGCCAGTTGTGCTTGCGCGTGAAGATCACCGCCTGCTCGGCGAAGCCGGCCTTGGCTTCGGCCAGGTCGTTCATGCCGAACCAGGCGGCCAGCGCGCTGGCGGCGATGAAGGGCACCCACACGAAGCCCGCGTTCTGCAGCCAGATCGGGCCCTGCGGCGTGGCCTGCGGCGCACCGCCGAGCGCCCCGAACAGGCTGCCTCCGATGGCCAGCGGCACCGCCAGCTGCACGATCGACACCCCCAGGTGGCCCAGGCCCGCGTTCAGCCCCAGCGCGTAGCCCAGCTTGGCCTTGGGGTAGAAGAAGCTGATGTGGGCCATCGAGCTGGCGAAGTTGCCGCCGCCCAGGCCGCACAGCAGGGCCAGCGCGACCATCAGCTCGTAGGGCGTGCTCGGGTCCTGCACCGCGAAGCCCAGGCCCAGCGCGGGCAACGCCAGGCTGGCGGTGGCCAGCGCGGTGAAGCGCCGGCCGCCCACCAGGGGCACCGCGAACGAGTAGAAGATGCGCAGCGTGGCGCCGCACAGTGCCGGCAGCGCGGTCAGCCAGAACAGCTGGTTGGTGCTGTACTTGAAGCCCGCGCCGGGCAGGTGGACCACCACCGCCGACCACACCATCCAGACCGAGAAGGCCAGCGTCAGCGCCGGGATCGACAGCCACAGGTTGCGCGCGGCCACGCCGCGGCCATGGCGTTCCCAGTCCCCCTTGTCCTCGGGGTTCCAGTGGGCGATCTCGTGCATGGCGGCCACGGGGGGCGATCGGTGCTGAGGGCTGGTGCGCGACGGCGGACGGGCGGCGGCGTCAGGGGTTCTTCACGTACGCGTTGGGGCGCAGGTAGAACCACCAGTTCAGCACCAGGCACACGGCGTAGAAGACCGCGAAGCCGTACATCGCGTACTGCGGCGTGCCGGCCTTGATCTGCGCGCCGATGACCACCGGCGCGATGAAGGCACCGTAGGCGGCGATGGCCGAGGTCCAGCCCAGCACCGGGCCGGCCTGGGTGCGGTCGAAGATCACGCCGATGGTGCGGAAGGTGCTGCCGTTGCCGATGCCGCTGGCGAAGAACAGCACCATGAACAGGCCCAGGAACATCGGAAAGTACTGCTCCGGCGTGGCCGAGCCGTAGGCCTGCATCATCACGTAGCCCACCCATACCGAGGCCACCGCCATCACCACCGAGATCACCTGGGTGACGATCGAGCCGCCCAGCTTGTCGGAGATCC
>JAURXG010000097.1 GCA_030654555.1 Aquabacterium sp. | reverse complement strand
AGTGAGCAGATCGTCACCCTGGTGACCGCCCTCGGCTGCGGCATTGGTGCCGAGGACTTCGACATTGCCAAGCTGCGCTATCACCGCATCATCATCATGACCGACGCCGACGTGGACGGCGCGCACATCCGCACGCTGCTGCTGACCTTCTTCTACCGGCAGATGCCGGTGCTGGTGGAGCGCGGCCACATCTACATCGCCCAGCCGCCGCTCTACAAGGTGAAGGTGGGCAAGCACGAGCAGTACCTGAAGGACGGCATCGAGCTCGACGGCTTCCTGCTGAAGGTGGCGCTGGACGGTGCGGTGGTGCTGCCCGATGGCCCCGAGGGCACCCGCGCGCCGCTGCAGGGTGATGCGCTGCAGGACCTGGCCGCCAAGTACGTGCTGGCCACCCACGTGATCGACCGGCTGGGCAACTGGATGGACCTGGACGGCCTGCGCGCGATGGCCAACGGCCTGGTGCTGGACCTCGACAGCGCCCCCGCGGCCGAGGCCAGCGCGATCGCGCTGCAAGGCGCGCTGGTGGATGCCACGGTGGAAGCGCAGTTCGACGTGCGCACCGACAAGCACCTGCTGCGCATCAGCCGCCGCCACCACGGCAACATCAAGAGCAGCGTGGTGACGCAGGACTTCCTGCACGGTGCCGACTATGGCGCGCTGAAGGAAGCCGGTCTGACCTTCAAGGGCCTGCTGGGCGCCGAGGCGATCGTGCGGCGTGGCGAGGGCGAACGCGCCAAGGAGCAGAAGGTGGTCGACTTCCGCGCCGCAATGGCCTGGCTGATGGCCCAGGCCGAGCACGCCGTGGGCCGCCAGCGCTACAAGGGCCTGGGCGAGATGAACCCCAGCCAGCTGTGGGAGACCACGATGGACCCCACCGTGCGACGCCTGCTGCGCGTGCAGATCGACGACGCGATCGAGGCCGACCGGGTGTTCACGATGCTGATGGGCGACGAGGTGGAGCCGCGGCGGGAGTTCATCGAGTCCAACGCCCTGCGGGCGGCTAACATCGACGTGTAGCGGCCAAGACCATCGTCGCAAAGCCACTCGGCTGACTCTCCAGGACGATGGCGCTCTCGCTTTCCGACCTGACCGATGCCGCCGCGGTGCTGGCCGCTGGACGAGTACTCGCGAGTCGGTGAGCTTGACAGGGAGCGGGCCGATTTCAAGGCGATGGCCGGTGTGGCGCTGGCTTTCCGGTATCCCGGTCGCGGTGGCGCGCGCGATGCCACTCATTTTCGTGCATCCTTTGCGGCCTGAATTCATCGAACAGGACAGCTTGTTGCTGTGGGCCCTGTCATGCCTGACTCCAAAGCCCCCTTGAACCTCTTCTGGCGCACCTTCGCGCTGCTGGCGCTGCTGCTGGCCGGGGGCATCTTCGCGTGGGTGCTGGCGCTGCAGAAGCTGGAGACCGAGCCGCGCGTGGCGGTGGCGGCGCAGCAGATCGCCAGCCTGGTGAACCTGTCGCGCGAGGCGCTGCGCTACACCGATCGCATCAACCGCGTGGCGCTGGTCAAGGCGATGTCGGCCAGCGAGGCGATCCGCCTGATGCCGCGCGAGCCCGGCGACCGCTGGGAGCCGTTCGAGGAGGACGGCTTCACCCGGGGCGTGGGCAGCGAGCTGCGGGCGCGGCTGGGGCCCGACACCATCGCCGCGCGCAGCGTCAACGGCGTGCCGGGTCTGTGGGTGGGCTTCTCGATCGAGAAGGACCCGTGGTGGCTGCGCGCCGAGACCGCGCGCATCCACCCGCTGCGCGGCAGCACCTGGATCGTCTGGCTGGGCATCGCGCTGCTGGCCACCAGCATCGGGGCGGTGGCCATCGCGCGGCTGATGCAGCGCCCGCTGCGCGAGCTGTCGACCGCCGCGGGCCGCATCCGCGCGGGTGAATTCGAATCGCGGCTGGACGAGACCGCGGTCACCAGCGAGATCCGCGACGTGAACCGCGGCTTCAACCGCATGGCGCGCGAGCTGGCCAAGGTCGACAAGGACCGGGCGGTGATGCTGGCCGGCATCAGCCACGACCTGCGCACGCCGCTGGCCCGGCTGCGGCTGGAGGCCGAGATGAGCGTGAGCGACGTGGATGCCCGCGCCAACATGGCCAGCGACATCGTGCAGCTCGACACCATCATCGGCAAGTTCATGGATTACGCCCGGCCGGGCGAGGCCACGCTGCGGCCGGTGCTGCTGGCACCGCTGGTCGAGCGCGAGGTGCAGGCGCTGCGCCACCCCGAGCAGATCCGCATCGACGTGCGCTTGCCGGCCGATCTGCAGGTGCTGGCCGACGAGGTGGAGCTGGGGCGGGTGTTTGCCAACCTGTTCGAGAACGCGCGGCGCTACGGCCGCTCGGCCGATACCGGCATCGCGCGGGTGCAGGTGAGCGGCGTGGTCAGCGGGGCCGACGTGATCTGCACGGTGCGCGACCACGGCCCGGGCGTGCCGGCCGAGAAGTTGTCGCAGCTGACCACGCCGTTCTTCCGCGGGGACGCCGCGCGCACGGCCGCCACCGGCACCGGCCTGGGCCTGGCCATCGTCGAGAAGACCCTGCAGCGCATGGGCGGCAGCGTGACGCTGGCCAACGCGCCCGACGGCGGACTGATGCTGCACCTGCGGTTGAAGACCGCCGGCTGACGCGCCTGGGCCGAAAGCCGGCGCCGGGATTGACGGCAAGCACCTCGGCGGGCCGCGGCACGCGCTAGGCTGGCGGCTGTTGCCCTGGTTGGTGGAGACCCCCATGCCCATTCGACGCTGGCCCGCCGGCCTTGCCCTTTGCCTGCTGCTGGCCGCCTGCGGCACGCCGGTGGTCAACCCCGTCACCGGCCAGGCCGAGCGCACGGTGATGAGCGAGGCCGACGAGCTGGCCCAGGGCCGCCAGGCCCATGCGCAGGTGCTGGCCGAGTACGGCGCCTACGCCAACCCGCGGCTGCAGGCCTATGTCGACGCGCTGGGGCAGAAGCTGGCGAAGCAGTCGCACCGCAGCCAGCTGCCCTGGACCTTCACCGTGCTCGACAGCCCCGAGCTGAACGCCTTCGCGCTGCCGGGGGGTTATGTCTACGTGACACGCGGGCTGATGGCCCACCTCGACAGCGAGGCCGAGCTGGCCGGCGTGGTCGGCCACGAGATCGGCCACGTGACGGCCCGCCACGGCGCCCAGCGCGCCACGCGCCAGCAGGCGGCCGGGCTGGGCGTGCTGGCGGCCACGGTGCTGGGCGCGGTGCTCGAAGGCCGGGGCGTCAGCGGCGCCACCGACATCGCCAGCCAGGTGTCGCAGGGCGTGGCGGCGGGCTACATCGCCTCGTACAGCCGCGAGCAGGAGCTGCAGGCCGACCAGCTGGGCGCCGAGTACCTGGCGCGCAACCGCTACGACCCGCAGAACATGGTCGACGTGATCGGCGTGCTGCAGAACCAGGAGCGCTTTGCCGCCGACCGGGCGCGCGCCGAGGGCCGCGCCGCACCTGCCGGCGCGAACTGGCTGTCGTCGCACCCCAGCAACGACCGCCGCCTGGCCGACATCCGCCAGATCGCCGCCGGCTACCCCGGCCCCTACGGTGACGACGGCCGCACGCGATACCTGCAGGCCATCGACGGGCTGAGCTATGGCGACGGGCGCGCACAGGGTGTGACCCGCGGCCGAAATTTCTACCACGAGGATCTGGGCATCGCGCTGACCGCACCGCCCGGCTGGCGGGTGCAGAACAGCGCCGAGGCGATCGCCCTCGTCAGCGCGGCGGGTGATGCCGCGCTGGTGCTGCGGCTGTTGCCGGCCAGTGCCGGCAGCAACCACGACGAGATCATCCGCACGCTGGTGCAGCCCGTCGACGGCCGCACCGAGCGGCGCAGCCTGAACGGGCTGGCGGCCACGCATTTCAACGGCACGCGGCGCAATGCGCAGGGGCAAGCGCAGCCGGTGCGGGTGACGGTGGTCACCGGCCCGGCCAACCGGCACTACCTGCTGCAGTACGCCGCGCGCGACGCCGCCACGCTGCAGCGCGCGCTGGCGCCGCTGGCCGAGGCCGAAACCTCGTTCCGCGCGCTGACCGGCGCCGACCGCGCCGCCGCGCGGCCCTGGGTGCTGAAGACAGTGGCCTTGCCACGCGGCGGCTTCGCCGAGCTGGCGCGTTCGTCGCCGTTGCCGGCGCCGGCCGAAGGGCAGCTGCGGCTGATCAATGGCCTGTACGGCAGCGCGGCCGAGCCCCAGCCCGGCCAGCTGGTGAAGGTGGTGCAGTAGCCGGCCGGCTGCCGGCCTGTCGCCGACGGCGTCTGCGCTGCGTCAAGGCCGGGCGCGGCCGCGGCGCGGCCCGGGCAGGCGGCGGGCCTAAGCTGATGCCACCGTCGATTCCTGGAGCAGCACCATGCATCACCGCCACCGCCCGATCCACGGCAATCCGCTGGCTGCCGCCGTGGCCATCGGGCTGGCCGGTTGCGCCGCCGGCGCGCTGGCGCAGCAGCCGGCACAGGTGGTCAAGCCACCGGTGTCGCAGGCCTGGATCGACGTGGCCACCTTCGGCGGCATGGGCATGCCGATGGGCCTGCCGGGCGGCGGCGGCAACCCGATGGCCGCGCTGGGCGGGCTGTTCGGCGGAGGCGGCGCTGCGTCGGGCGGCAACCGCTTCGGCAATACGCAGACGATGCAACCCGGGCGCTGGGTGGATGTCACGCTCTACACCCGCAACAACCCGGCACTGGCCGAGGCGCAGCAGGCCGTGCCCACCGGCTTCCTGAGCCCGCCGCTGCAGCTGCAGAGCCCCCAGGAAACGCGCGGCGGCACGCCACCCGAGCCGGGCGACGAGCGCACCGTGGAGAGCGAGCACGAGCGGCCCAAGGGCAGGATGCTGCTGTACTGGGGCTGCGGCGATACGGTGCGGCCCGGCCAGCCGCGGGTGGTGGATTTCGCCAGCGCGTCGCCGGCCGATCTGGCGCGCTTCTTCCAGTCGCGCCGGGCCACGCAGCGCGGCGCGCATGCGGCCACCGGCCGGCCGGTGTGGCCCAGCGAGGCCGATGGCCGCATGGTGCCGGCGCAGGCCTCGCTGGTGGGTGACCATGCCTTCAGCGGCGCCGGCGTGCCTGACGGTTTTCGCTTCGCCTGGCCGGCGATGCAGGACCTGATGCCGGCGATCGCGCTGCGCCAGCAGGATGATGGCGGTGTCACCCAGCTGGCCTGGGATGCGCTGCCGCAGGCGCGCGCCTACTTCATCAGCGCGATGGGCTCGCGCCAGAAGGACGAGATGGTGATCTGGACCAGCAGCGAGCAGCCCGACATCGGCTTCGGCCTGCTGGACTACCAGACCAACCCGGCGGTGGACCGCTGGCTCAAGGAGCAGGTGCTGCTGCCACCGCAGGCCACCAGCTGCCACGTGCCCAAGGGCGTGTTCAGCGGCGAGGGGGCGATGCTGCGCATGATCGCCTACGGCCACGAGCTGAACCTGGCCCATCCGCCGCGGCCCGGCGACCGCAAGATCCCCTGGGAGCCGGTGTGGGCGGCCAAGATCCGCGTCAAGTCGATGACGATGGCGATGCTGGGCATGGCGTCGCCGCAGGCGCCCGCGCGGCGCGGCAAGGAGGCCGAGGCGCCGCCGCCACCCGACCAGCCCGCTGACAAGCCGACCGACAAGCCCGAGATCAAGCTGCCGGCGGTGAAGGACGTGCTCAAGGGCATCTTCGGGCGCTGATCCGCGCGCGGCGGCGGGAGCCGCCGCTCAAGGTCCGGCCCGGTTGGCCGATATCCCTTCCGATGAGGGGATGGAATCGATGAAACCGACCGGGATCTGGCTGCTGGCCTGGGGGCTCTGCGCCGCGCTCGACGCAGGAGCGCAACCGGCGGCCACGCGCAGCGCGCTGATCGTCGGCGTGTCGACCTACGCGTCGCCCGAGGTGCCGGCGCTGGCCGGCGTGCCGGCCGACCTGCTGAGTGCGCGCAGGATCGCCACCGCCATGGGCATCGACGAGGCGCACACCACCGTGCTGCGCGACGCCCAGGCCACCAAGGCCGGCATCCTGGCGGCGCTGGAGACACTGGCCGCCTCGGCCACCGAGGGCAGCCGGATCTTCGTCTACTTCTCGGGCCACGGCACCCGCTGGTTCGAGCCGCAGCGCCAGGGCTGCATGGAAGGCCTGCTGGCCTACGACCGCCAGGCCATCACCAACGAAGAGGTTGCCAGCCGCACCCGCCGCATGAGCGCGGTGGCCGACAAGGTGGTGGTGCTGTTCGACGCCTGCCATTCCGAGGGTGTGTCGAATGCGCGCGCATCGACCCGGTCGATCGCCAGCGGCGCGCTGACGCCCAAGTTCTACCTCAAGGGTGGTGCCGACGCGTCGGCCTGCAGCCAGCCCAGCAACCTGAAGAGCCGCAGCCTGCTGGCCGAAGCCACCCGGCTGGGCGCGCTGAGCGAGAACTTCGTGCAGATCACCTCGTCGCGTGCCGACGAGGTCAGCTTCGACGAGCCGGGCCAGGGCGGGCTGGCCACCCAGGCCGTGCGCGATTGCCTGCTGGGCCAGGGTGTCGACCTGGATGCCTCGGGGGCGATCTCGGTGCGCGAGGTCGAGCAATGCGCGCAGCGCATCGTCGAGCGCAAGCTGCAAGCCTTTGCCGACCTGAAGCCGCACCACATCACCGTC
>JAURXG010000356.1 GCA_030654555.1 Aquabacterium sp. | reverse complement strand
GCCTTGTAGCCGGTGGCGGTGACGAAGATGTCGGCCTTGTCGGCGGCGTATTCCATCGTCACGACGCGGTAGCCTTCCATCGCGGCCTGCAGCGCGGTGATCGGGTCGATCTCGGTCACCCACACTTGGGCCGACAGCGCGCGCAGGGCCTGGGCGCTGCCCTTGCCCACGTCGCCGTAGCCGGCCACGACGGCGATCTTGCCGGCGATCATCACGTCGGTGGCGCGCTTGATGGCGTCGACCAGCGATTCACGGCAGCCGTACAGGTTGTCGAACTTGCTCTTGGTCACCGAGTCGTTGACGTTGATGGCCCGGAACATCAGCGTGCCCTTGGCGCTCATCTCGTTCAAGCGGTGCACGCCGGTGGTGGTCTCTTCGGTCACGCCGATGATCTCGGCGGCCTTGCGGCTGTACCAGGTGGCGTCGACCGCCAGCTTGGCCTTGATCGCGGCGAACAGTTCACGCTCTTCCTCGCTGCCGGGGTGGGCGATCAGCGAGGCGTCCTTCTCGGCGCGCTTGCCCAGGTGCATCAGCAACGTGGCATCACCGCCGTCGTCCAGGATCATGTTCGGGCCTTCGCCCTTCGCACCCTTTTCGCCGAACTCGAAGATGCGGTGGGTGTAGTCCCAGTAGTCCTTCAGCGACTCGCCCTTATAGGCGAACACCGGCGTGCCACGCTCGACCAGCGCCGCGGCGGCATGGTCTTGCGTGCTGAAGATGTTGCACGAGGCCCAGCGCACCTCGGCGCCCAGCGCCTGCAGCGTCTCGACCAACACGGCGGTCTGGATCGTCATGTGCAGCGACCCGGTGATGCGTGCACCCTTGAGCGGCTGGCTCACCGCGTACTCGCGGCGGATGGCCATCAGCGCGGGCATCTCCACCTCGGCGATGTTGAGCTCCTTGCGGCCCCACGCGGCGAGCGTGATGTCGGCGATGGCGTACTGGTCTTGCGGGATCGGCTTGAGAACGGCGTTCATGGCGGTTTGGCTCCAAGAGAATGGGGGCCCACGCAGCACATGACGGAGGTGGTAACAACTCACCCGCGTCAAGAAGCTGGGGGTGAGCGACGTTGCACTGGGAAGTGGTTTCGAGCCTGGGGCCGGGGGATGGCCTTGCAACGCTCCTCGAAACAGGATCGCATTCTAAGCATGGCGGGCCGGGTTTGTCCCAGCACGGGCCGTGCAGTCCTGCACGGGCCAGGCCACCCCCGCTTCGAGGGGGGTGGCGGCGTCAGGCCATCAGCCGCCGGGCCACCTCGGCGGCGATGGCCTCCACGCCGCGCACCAGGGCCTGGCGGGCCGCGTCGGCCTGGTCGAGCAGGGCGCTGTGGTTGTCGAAGCGCTCGGGCATGTCGACCACCTCCAGGTGCTCGGCACGCGGGTCGATGCCCCGGAAGCCGGCGCTGAAGAAGGTGTCCAGCCAGGGCGTGCCGCCGCGCATCGACATCGCCTTGATGCCCGCGATCACGCCGGGGGCATAGGAATCCAGCCCGTGCAGCGCCACGAAGCGGCCCATCACGTTGGCCAGCAGCAGGCCGTCGGCCTGGGGCGCCTGCGCGCGCACCTGGCGCATCAGCGCAGCCTCGTCCTCGACCGGGTCCATCGGCACCAGCAGCACCTTGGCATCGGCCTCGTCCAGCGCATCGGCCAGCGCATGCACGAAGTGCTCGTGCAGGCGCGTCTTGTCGGGGTCGAGCGTGGCGGTGAGCTGGTCGGTCTTGAGCTGGGCATCGGCCTCGGTCGCCAGCCGGGTGAGCACCTTGGCGACGGTGCCACGCGCCAGCGGCGGTGCCATCGCGATCAGCACCTCGTACTCTTCCTCGTAGGGCGGGTCGAGCACGGCCAGGCGGCGAAACGGCGCGCTGCGGCCGGCGGCCAGCATCGGGAAGGGCAGCGCCAGCACCAGCCCGCCGGCCAGCCCGCGCTGCAAGGCCTGGCGGCGGTGCATCGTCATGGTGGCGATGCTAGCCGGTCAGTTGCTGTCGCCGGCGAGCTGGTCGTCGCCGCGGCTGGGCACCAGCGAGGGCCGGCCGACGATCAGCGGATCGACCGCGCCGATGGCCGGCAGGTTCTTGGGCTGGTAGGGCAGGCGGTGCAGCAGGTAGCGCAAGGCGTTGAGCCGTGCGCGCTTCTTGCAATCGCTCTTGATCACCGTCCAGGGTGCGTCGCTGGTGTCGCAGTGCAGGAACATCGCCTCCTTGGCGCGGGTGTAGTCGTCCCACTTGTCCAGGCTGGCCAGGTCGATGGGGCTCAGCTTCCACTGCTTGAGCGGGTGCAGCTTGCGCTCCTTGAAGCGGCGGCGCTGCTCGGCGCGGCTGACCGAGAACCAGAACTTGAACAGGTGCACGCCGCTGCGCACCAGGTGGCGCTCGAACTCGGGCGTCTGGCGCATGAACTCGTCGTACTCGGCGTCGGTGCAGAAGCCCATCACCCGCTCGACACCGGCGCGGTTGTACCAGCTGCGGTCGAACAGCACGATCTCGCCACGCGTGGGCAGGTGCTGGGTGTAGCGCTGGAAATACCACTGGCCGCGTTCGACCTCGCTGGGTTTCTCCAGCGCCACCACGCGCGCGCCGCGCGGGTTCAGGTGCTCCATCATGCGTTTGATGGTGCCGCCCTTGCCGGCCGCATCACGCCCCTCGAACAGGATCACCACCCGCGCGCCGGTGTCCTTGACCCAGGCCTGCAGCTTCAGCAGCTCGACCTGCAGCCGGTACTTCTGCTGCTCGTAGCTGCGCCGCGACAGCAGGTTCTTGTAGGGGTACTTGCCTTCGCGCCAGCCGGGGGCCAGCTCGGTGTCGGCGTCCTTGTCGGGGGTGGTGCGCGCCTCGGGCTGGAACAGCGTGCGGCGCAGCGCCTTCAGGTCGTCGGGCGAGGCGCCGTCCATCAGCGCCTGCAGCTCGGCCAGCACGGTGCCGGCGCTGGCGCCCTGGGCGTGGCTGGCCAGCACGTCGGACAAGGCCATGGCCTGCTCGGTGCGGGCGCCGGTGGTGGCGCGCGAAATGGTGTTGGCGGCGATGTCGCGCGTCTTCAGCGAGGGCGCGATGTCGCCGGTATCGACCGGCCGGGCGGCCGCGCGCGGGCGGCGTTGGGCGGCAGGTTTGGCGGTCGACTTGGCGAGTGGCGTGGTCGCCGGCTTGGAGGCTGCTTTGGCGGAGGCTGGGGCGGCCGGCTGGGCGGCGGATCGGGCGGATGCCCTGGCCTTGCGGGTGACGGCCGGGCTGCCGGCGGGGGCGGGGGTGACGGTGTTTTCCTTGGCCATGCATGCTCCGGTGACGACGCGATGAATCGAACATGATCCCGCCGATGCACCGGCCTGGGTGTTGACCATGGTCAAACCGCAGCGCGCTGCGGGCCCCGGCCGTGACCGAGGTGACGCTGTGGGAGACTTCTTCGATGTCTTCGCCCCGCGCCCTCGACACGCCCGCTGCGCGCAGCGATGCGCACACGCGGCCCGCGGCGGCGGCCGGCCGCCTGCGCCCGTTGGCCGATCTGCCGGCGGCGCGCCTGGCCCGGCTGCGTGGC
>JAURXG010000349.1 GCA_030654555.1 Aquabacterium sp. | reverse complement strand
TGCTGGTGCTCAAGCCCGGCGGGTTGGGGGAAGGCGAGAAGAACTTCTGCATCGTCGACGCGGCGATGAACGACCTGGCGCGTCCGGCCATGTACCAGGCCTGGATGGGCATCGCGCCCTGCCACCAACGTGCCGACGCCCCGCTGACCTGGGACGTCGTCGGCCCGGTGTGCGAATCGGGCGACTGGCTGGGTCGCGACCGTGCGCTGGCGCTGCAGCCCGGCGACCTGCTGGCGGTGCTGTCGGCCGGCGCCTACGGCATGACCATGGCCAGCAACTACAACACGCGCCCACGCGCGGCCGAGGTGATGGTCGACGACGGCCGCGCAATGCTGATCCGCCGCCGCGAGCAGGTGCAGGACTTGTTCCGCGACGAACTGATGCCGGATTGATCAGGCCGGCAGCCGCCCCTCTGTCACGGCGTGGCAGGCGATGCGGATGCCCTGGAAGTCGGCCAGCTCGGGCCGCTCGCTGCTGCAGCGGGCATTGGCATGCGGGCAGCGCGGGTGGAAGCTGCAGCCCGAGGGCGGCTGCAGCGGGTTGGGCACCTCGCCCTGCACCGGCGTGCGCTGGCGACCGGTCATTCCGATGTCGGGGATGGCATCGAGCAGCATGCGCGTGTACGGATGGCGCGGTGCCGAGAACAGCGTCCTGCGATCGGCCAGCTCGACCACCCGGCCGAGGTACATCACGCCCACCGCGTCGGCCACATGCCGCACCACCGCCAGGTTGTGCGAGATGAACAAATAGGTCAGCCCGCGCTGGCGCTGCAGGTCCTTCATGATGTTGAGCACCTGGGCCTGCACCGACACGTCCAGCGCCGAGGTGGGCTCGTCGCAGATCAGGAACTCGGGCTCGGTGGCCAGCGCACGCGCGATCGAGATGCGCTGGCGCTGCCCGCCCGAGAACTGGTGCGGAAACTTCTCCATGTCCGCCGCGCCCATGCCCACGGATGCCAGCAGCGCCGCCACCTTGGCTTCCAGCTCGGGCTCGCTCATCGCCAGGCCATGCTCGCGCAGCGGTTCGCCGACGATGTCGCGCACCTTCCAGCGTGGGTTCAGGCTGGCGTACGGGTCCTGGAAGATCATCTGCATGCGCTTGCGCAGCGCGCGCGCGTCGGGCGAGGCCAGCGTCTTCGCGGTGTCGATGCCATCGAACTCGACCGTGCCGCGCGTGGGGCCGTACAGGCCCACCAGCAGCCGCGCCACGGTGCTCTTGCCGCAGCCCGACTCGCCCACCAGCGCCAAGGTCTTGCCGCGCTCGATGGCGAAGCTGACGCCGTCGACCGCATGCACGAACTTGCGCGGCTGGCGCTCGATCACCCGGTTGAGCCAGGGCGCCGAGACATCGAAGGTCTTGGCCAGGCCCTTCACCTCAACAAGCGCCGTCATGCGACCACCTCCGCCGGGGCGGCATGCAGCCAGCAGGCCGCACGCGTGGCGCCGGCCGGCAGCAGGTCGGGCCGCTCGCGGCGGCAGCGATCGAAGGCCTGCGGGCAACGGGGGTTGAAGGCGCAGCCGGCGGGGATGGCGGTCAACCGCGGCATCGCGCCATCGATCTGCATCAGCCGTTCGCGCTCATGCTCCATCGACGGGATCGAGCCCATCAGCCCGACGGTGTACGGGTGCGCCGGGTGGTGGATCACCTCGGCCACCGGGCCGATCTCGACCACGCGGCCGGCGTACATCACCGCCACCCGGTCGCAGGCCTCGGCGATCACGCCCATGTCGTGGGTGACCAGCATCACGGCCGCGCCGTGTCCGGATGGCGCCCGGCCGCTCGAAGCCGGCCGGCCCCCCTCGGGGGGCGGCTGCCGCGAAGCGGCGGCCTGGGGGTCGCCTTTCGTCAGCTTCTTCAGCAGCGCGATGATCTGCGCCTGGATCGACACGTCGAGTGCGGTGGTGGGCTCGTCGGCGACGATCAGCTCGGGCTCGGCGGCCAGCGCCAGCGCGATCACCACCCGCTGGCGCATGCCGCCCGAGAACTGGTGCGGGTACTGGTCGATGCGCTGCTCGGCCGCCGGGATGCCGGTGTCGGCCAGCAGCTGGATGGCACGCTGGCGCGCCTGGTCGGCATTGAGGCCCAGGTGCACCTGGATCGTCTCGATCAGCTGCCGGCCCACGGTGTAGAGCGGGTTCAGCGAGGTCAGCGGGTCCTGGAAGATCGCGCCGATGCGCCGGCCACGGATCTTGCGCATCTCATCGGGCGGCAGGTCGTCGATGAGCTGGCCGGCCAGCAGGATCTGGCCACCGGCCACCCGGCCGGGCGGCTCGAGCAGGCCGATGATGGCCGCGCCGGTGAGCGACTTGCCGGCGCCCGATTCGCCCACCACGCCCAGGATCTCGCCGGGCGCGATGTCGAACGAGACGTCGTCCAGCGCCAGCAGCGTGCCGCGCCGGGTCGGGAACTCCACCCGCAGGTGTTGCACTTCAAGCAGAGGTTTGGACATGGTTCAACGCAGCCGCGGGTTCAGTGCATCACGCAGCCAGTCGCCCAGCAGGTTCACGCTCAGGGCGATCATCACCAGCACGAGGCCCGGGAAGATGGTGATCCACCACTCGCCCGAGAACAGGAAGTCCTGGCCCACTCGGATCAGCGTGCCCAGCGACGGCGAGGTGGGCGGCACGCCCACGCCCAGGAACGACAGCGTGGCCTCGGTGATGATGGCCGTGGCGATGTGGATGGTGGCCAGCACCAGCACCGGCCCCAGCACGTTGGGCAGCACATGGCGGCGCATGATGCGCAGCGGCGACACGCCGATCACCCGCGCGGCCTGTACGTATTCCTTCTGACGCTCGACCAGCGTGGAGCCACGCACCGTGCGCGCGTACTGCACCCAGCCGGTCAGCGAGATCGCCAGGATCAGCACGGTGAAGG
>JAURXG010000330.1 GCA_030654555.1 Aquabacterium sp. | reverse complement strand
TCAAGGGCAACTACCTGTTCCGCATGTGGACCGATGCGTCGTCGATCATCGACTACCTGGTCTATGCCAAGAACTACGTGGCCGAATGCGAAGAGCGCCACGGCCTGGCGGTGGTGGAAGAGTTCCTCGACAGCTGCCACGCGCTGCAGAACCACGGTGTCGACCGCTACCGCCGCCCGGCGCGCAAGACCCTGGCGCAGGAACTGGCCGAGCGAAAGGACCGCGAGGCGCATGCGCAGCAGCAGGTCAACGACCTGTGGCGCACGCTGCCCAAGGCGGCCGAGAAAGCCGGCGCCGCCATCGAGGCCAGGCGCTTCCCCGACGAGCCGCAGGAGAACCTGCTGTACTTCATCGAGAAGAACGCGCCGCTGCTCGAGCCCTGGCAACGCGAGATCGTGCGCATCGTGCGCAAGGTGGCGCAATACTTCTATCCGCAGCGGCAGACGCAGGTGATGAACGAGGGCTGGGCCACCTTCTGGCACCACCGCCTGCTCAACCAGATGTACGACGACGGCTACCTGAGCGACGGTGTGATGATCGAGTGGCTCAAGAGCCATACCAACGTGGTCTACCAGCCCAAGGTCACCGACAAGGGCTACTCGGGCTTCAACCCCTACGCGCTGGGCTTTGCGATGTACACCGACATCAAGCGCATCTGCGAGGAGCCCACCGACGAAGACCGGCAGTGGTTCCCCGACATCGCCGGCAGCGACTGGGTGCCCACGCTGGATGCGGCGATGCGCAACTACAAGGACGAGAGCTTCATCGGCCAGTACCTGAGCCCCAAGCTGATGCGCGACTTCCGCCTGTTCGCGATCCACGACGACGAGAAGCAGAGCGAACTGGAAGTGGCTGCCATCCACGACGACTCGGGCTACCGCCGGGTGCGCGAAGCGCTGTCGCGCCAGTACGACCTGGGCTCACGCGAACCCAACATCCAGGTCTGGAACGTCAACCTGCGCGGCGACCGCAGCCTGACGCTGCGCCACTTCCAGCACAACGACCGCCCGCTCGACGACAGCGGGCAGGAGGTGCTCAAGCACGTGGCCCGGCTGTGGGGCTTCGGCGTGCACCTGGAGAGCAGCAACGGCCAGGGCGACGTGACCAAGCGCTGGCATGTGCCGGCGCCCACTCAGGGCTGAGCACCGTGCGGGCGCCGGCAACCGCTCGCGCCGGTGCCCATCGATGGCGCGCCTGCTTGCGCAAGGACAAGTCCGGCCAGGCGCTTTGCAGTTCAATCGGCAGGTGACGGCTCCGGGATGAGGCAGTCGGCGTTGCGGCCATCGGGTGGCCGGCGCTGGCACCGGCGCCGCAACGGAGCGAAGGAACTGCCATGACCCTCTCACCCCTGGCGCGCTGCGCGTTGGCCCTGCTGGCCGCCGCCGCTGGCGTGCCGCTGGCCCAAGCCGCCACCCCCGCCGAGTTGCTGGCCGGCTATGTCAAGCAGGCCGGCGCGCCGGGTTCGCCCGAGCGGGGCCAGCGCCTGTTCAACACCAAGTTCGACGGCGACTTCAACTGGAGTTGCGCCACCTGCCACACCGCCGACCCAAGCCAGCCCGGCACGCATGCGGTGTCGGGCAAGCCCGTCAAGCCGCTGGCGCCGGCCTTCAACCCCGAGCGCTTCACCAACCTGACGCAAGTCGAGTTCCACTTCAAGCTCAACTGCAAGGACGTGATCGGCCGGGAGTGCAGCGCGGGCGAGAAGGCCGACGTGATGAGCTGGCTGCTGAGCCTGAAGCGCTGACGCGACAACGGGCCGGGCGACACGCCACGGCACCGCTGCGGCCCAGTCGAGTGCCTGTCGCCTTCCGGAACGTCGCCGATGGGCGCGACGAGGTGGCTGCGGGCGTCGAGGCCAGCGCGAGTTGAACCTCGCTTCAGCTGCCGCAGGCGGCGGTGGTGGCGTTGGCCGGGAAGCCGACGGTGCCCGACAAGGTGCCGACCTCACCCGCGCTGCCCGACAGGGCCTTGGCGGTGAAGCTGAGGGTCTTGGCGGCGGTGTCCACGGTCACGCCGGCGATCGGCTTGCCGCTGTCGTTGTTGAAGACGACGAAGGCGTTCTCGATCACGCTGGTGTGGAGGACGGCCTTGTCGGACTGGCGGAAGTAGACCTGCACCGCGTACTTCCGGCCGTTGGCCGCGGTGGCGTTCTCCCAGAACAGCTCGCAGTACGCCACCGCGCTGAAGCCGTCGGCCGTGCGGGCGCTGTTGCCCTTGCTGGTGGCGGTGGACAGGTCGATCGTGGTGTTGTTGACCGCCGGCGTGGCCGACGACAGCGTCAACGTGCCGGCGGCCGCGGTCGCTGCGGCGCTGGTGTCGTCGTCGCCCCCGCCACAGGCGGCGAGCAGGATGCTGGCCAGCAGCGCGAGGGGCAACATGGGGCGGACCGTGGTTTTCATGGTGAGGGCCTGTTCGGGTTGAAGGGGTGTTCATCGGCTTACGCCGCGAGCCGCCGCCAAACGGCTCAGCGCCGCCGTCAGCGGGGCGACAGGGCGGGCGTGCTACATTCCCGCCCCATGCGTGTTTCGAGCTGCTTCTTTACGTACTTTTGGTTCTCGCCCCCCACCGGCGGCTGGAGAGGCAAGCGCGCGTAAAGCAAGCAGACCCGAACACCAGATCAACCGCCGGCAGCCCCGGCGGTTTTTTTTCGCCCCCCGATTTCACCCCTTCCCTTCCAGCCTCCAGGAGCAGACCATGGCCCCCAAGTCCCCCAGCAGCAGCAGCGCCACCGAGCCGGGCCATGGCTACACGCTGAGCGAGAAGACCAGCCAGACCGACGACCAGCGCATCCAGGAAGTGACGCCGCTGCCGCCGCCGGAGCACCTGATCCGCTTCTTCCCGATCGCCGGCACGCCGGTGGAAAAACTCATCGGCGACACCCGCCGCAACGTGCGCCGCATCATGGACGGCAAGGACGACCGGCTGCTGGTGGTGATCGGCCCCTGCTCGATCCACGACCCGGCCGCGGCGCTGGACTACGCGCGCCGCCTCAAGGCCCAACGCGAGAAGTACGCGGACACGCTGGAGATCGTGATGCGCGTCTACTTCGAGAAGCCGCGCACCACCGTCGGCTGGAAGGGCCTGATCAACGACCCCTACCTCGACGAGAGCTACCGCATCCACGAGGGGCTGCGCATCGCGCGCCAGCTGCTGGTCGACATCAACCGCCTGGGCGTGCCGGCGGGCAGCGAGTTCCTCGACACCATCAGCCCGCAGTACATCGGCGACCTGATCGCCTGGGGCGCGATCGGCGCGCGCACCACCGAATCGCAGGTGCACCGCGAGCTGGCTTCGGGCCTCTCCGCACCGATCGGCTTCAAGAACGGCACCGACGGCAACCTGAAGATCGCCACCGACGCAATCCAGGCCGCGTCGCGGCCGCACCATTTCCTCAGCGTGCACAAGAACGGCCAGGTGGCCATCGTGCAGACCAAGGGCAACAAGGACTGCCACGTCATCCTGCGCGGCGGCAAGGCGCCCAACTACGACGCCGCCAGCGTGGCCGCGGCCTGCCAGGAGCTGGAAGCCGCCAAGCTGCCCTGCCACCTGATGATCGACTGCAGCCATGCCAACAGCAGCAAGCAGCACCAGCGCCAGGTGGACGTGGCGCGCGACATCGGCACGCAGATGGCCGCCGGCAACCGCTGCATCTTCGGCGTGATGGTGGAAAGCCACCTGCAGGCCGGCGCGCAGAAGTTCAGCCCCGGCAAGGACGATCCGGCGCAGCTGGCCTACGGCCAGAGCATCACCGACGCGTGCATCGGCTGGGACGACTCGCTCACCGTGCTGCAGGTGCTGAGCGACGCGGTGAAGGCCCGGCGCGGCGCCTGAGTCGGGGGTGGCGCCGCCGTCCGGGCGCTGATCAGGTGCCCGTAGCGTGATAGGTTGGGCACCCTAATCGTCCGGGGCTGTCAGCTTGGGTGCATGGTGGGCCGTTAACGTACCAGCAACGCCCACATCGCCCCATGACCGCCGCCATCTCCCCGCAACGACGCACCCTCAGCCTGGTCGAGATCATCGACTTCAAATGGCTGATGGCGGGCGATGGCCATCATGTGCATGTCGAGCACCTGCAAAACGATCCCGAGTACGCCTGCCGCTGCCTGACCGTGGCGGCGGCCTCGCGCATCGGTGCGCTGCGTGACACCGCGCGCCGCCTGGCGCGCACGCTGGGCCTCACGCTGCCCGCGGCCTGACGCACCGCGGCGGTGCGCCATCGCGCCGCCCGTCCCGCCGCCCCACCCGCTACGCCTTGCCGCCGGCCGCCCGGTAGTTGACCAGGTGGTCGCCGTTGAGCGGGCGCAGCGTGGCCGCCCGCTGATAGGCCAGCCGGGCCCGCGCCAGCCAGGCGGCCCGGGCACCCGGTTGCGCCTGGGCCATGAACAGGCAGGCCTCGCCCAGGTTGAGCATCGCGTCGCCCGCCTTGGCCGGCTGCGCCAGCGTCTCCAGCTCGCCCACCTGGCGTTGCGCCAGCGCGCTGCCCTCGCCGCGGTCGCCGCGGCCCCACAACGCCTTGGCCTGCTGCAGGTTCATCCAGGCCAGCATGCGGCGCGGGTGCGCCGCGGCGGGCTCGGCGGCCGCGCCCGCCGGCAACTCGGCCACGCGCGCCTGCCACAGCGCCACCGCCTGCGGCAGCACCTGCGCGGCCTCGGCAAACTGGCCGTTGGCCAGCAGCGCGCGGCCATGGTGCTGGGCCACACGCGGCTGGTTGTCCAGCCACTTGTTGCCGGGGCCGGTCTCGCGCGCCAGCGTCTGCACATGGGCCCACGCCACGCGCGTGGCGGCCAGCGCCGCGGGTGCGTCGCCCAGGCGCAGCAGGATCACGCCGCCGTTGGTGGCCTCGGTGACCAGGCCGTCGCGCGCCACCACGTTGGCCGGCTCCTGCGCCACCGCGCGCTCGCGGTAGCGGATGGCCTCGCGCGCATCGTGCCGCGCCGCCTCCAGCTGGCCCAGCCGGGCGTGGCTGATCGCGCGCGAGCCGTGCAGCGTGCCCAGCAGGTCGCCCGACAGTCGGTCGGCCTGCACGCGATCCAGCGTGGCCAGCTGCAGCTCGGCATCGGCCAGCAGCGCCAGCGCCTGCTCGGGCTGGTTCAGGCTGGCGATGCTCTGCTGGTCGGTGAACATGCCCAGCGCCAGCGTCAGCGCGGCGCGGCGCAGCGCCACCGGTCGGCGCTCGGCGGGCTTCAGGGTGGGCAGCACCTGCTCGGCCAGGCCGCGGGCGCGCTGCAGCAGCGCCACGCCCTCGGCCGGCTTTCCATGGGCGCGCAGGGTCTGGGCCTGGATCTGCAGCGCGCGCAGGTAGGCCTCGACGAAGCGGGCGTCACCCTGCTTGTGCGGCCAGGCGCGCTCGGCCAGCGCGATGGCGCGCGCCGCGTTCTGGCCGGCGTCGGGCATCTTCTTGAGCGACACGCCGGTGTCGTTGCCCTGCAGCTCGGCCAGGCGGGCGTAGGCGGCCGTCAGGTCGGCCTGCCACTCGGGGTCGTCGCCCATCTCGGCGGCCATGCGGTCGAGGTTGCCGATCAGGCCCTTGAGCAGGTCTTCCTTGACCGCCAGGCCGCCGGGCAGGTAGGTCAGCGCGTCGCCGTAGCGCAGCACCACGTCGTGGGCGATGTCGCGGATCTGCGTGAGCCGGGCCTGCGCCTGGTCGCGCGCGGCCGCCGCCTGCCGGCCCTGCCAGACCGACGCGCCCAGGCCGATCGTCAGCCCGGCCGCGCCCAGCAGCACCGCGGCGCTGGCCACGCGGTGGCGCGCCACCAGCTTGGCCAGCAGGTAGCCGGCGTAGGGCGGTCGCGCGCTCACCGGGTAGCCGCCCAGGTGGGCGCGGATGTCGGCGGCCAGCGCGTCCACGCTGGGGTAGCGGTGGTCCACCCGCTTGTCCAGCGCCTTCAGCAGGATGTTGTCGAGGTCGCCCTCGAGGCGCTTGCGCGTGCTGACCCACTGCGGATCGGTGGCCAGCCCGGGTGACAGCGCGCTGGGCCGGGTGGGCTCGTCGTGCAGCACGCTGCGCGCGGCCTCGGCCGCCGAGGTGGCCTCGCGCCCGTACGGCCGGATGCCGGTGAGCATGATGTAGAGCAGCACGCCCAGGCTGTAGATGTCGGTGGCGGTGCCCACCGGCTCGCCGCGCACCTGCTCGGGGCTGGCGAAGTGCGGCGTGAACGGCCGCTCGCCGGCCAGCGTGGTGTGGCCGTCGCTGCCCTCCATCGGGTCGAGCACCTTGGCGATGCCGAAGTCCAGCAGCTTGACCTGGCCATCGGCCGTCACCAGCACGTTGCTGGGCTTCAGGTCGCGGTGCAGCAGCAGTTGGCGGTGGGCATGCGACACCGCATCGGCCAGCTGCAGGAACAGCGCCAGCCGCTGCTCCAGCGGCCGGGCGATGCAGGCCTGGTCGATGGTCGTGCCGGCCACCGCCTCCATCACGATGTAGGGCAGGCCCTCGGGCGTGCGGCCGGCGTCCAGCAGGTGGGCGATGTGCGGGTGGTTCAGCCGCGCCAGCGCGCGCTGCTCCTGCGCGAAGCGCTCGAGCACACGCTGCGAGTCCAGCCCGAAGCGCAACACCTTGATCGCGGCGCGGCCGTCGTAGGCACCATCGGCGCGGTGCGCGCCCCACACCTCGCCCATGCCGCCGCGGCCCAGCAGGCCGTCGATCAACCAGGGGCCCAGGCGCTGGCCTTCGCGGCTGCGCGGGCCATCGACAGCGGCGGCCGCGGCGAGGCCGGGCGGCACCGCCGCATGCGCCAGAAAGCCGTCGGTCTCGCCCCCCGAGCCGTCGACATGGGCCAGCAGCGAGCGCACCTCCCGCAACACCGCCTCGGAGGCCGCGCTGGCGGCCAGCGCCGCGTCGCGCTCGGCGGCGGGCAGGTCGGCCAGGCGCTCGAACAGCGCGCGCACCTGGGGCCAGTCGGCGGGGTCGGCGGGGTCGGCAGGGGTGAGGGTCATCGGCGCGGGCGGGGTGCGGGTGGGGTCGGCGTTGGCGCTGCGGCCATCGCCGCCTGCGGGAGATTCTGGCGGCGGCGCCGCCCGCCCGCCCCCCCGGCTTGCGTGGGGTGCTGCCGGGTTACGCCGCATCCGGCCGTGATGGGGCTCACGCAGGGCCCGAAAGCGCGGGCGGCACAATCGCGGCGTTGTCGTCGATGGGATCCCAGGTGAACTTGCAAGCCGAAGCATTCGATCCGGGCCAGGTCACCCAGTGGCTGAGTGCGCTCGAGGTCATCGAGCCGCAAACCGCGAACCGGCTGTTCGAGCTGCTCTACGACGACCTGCGCCGGCTGGCGCGTGGTCACATGCGGCGCGAGGCCAGCGAGCACACGCTGTCGGCCACCGGGCTGGCGCACGAGGCCTGGTTCCGCATGGCCGAGCAGAACCGCACGCAGTGGAAGAACCGCAGCCACTTCCTGGCCGTGGCCTCGACGATGATGCGCCGCATCCTGGTCAACCACGAGCTGGCGCGCCGCGCCGCCAAGCGCGATGCCGAGCTGGTGGCGGTCACGCTGTCGGGCATGGAGCTGCTGGGCGCACCGCCCGACCGCGACCTGGTGGCGGTGCACGAGGCGCTGCTGGCCTTCGAGACCATCGACGCGCGTGCGGCCAAGGTGGTCGAGCTGCGCTTCTTCGGCGGGCTCGAGAACGAGGAGATCGCCGAGACACTGGACATCTCGCTGGCCACCGTCAAGCGCGACTGGGCATTGGCCCGCGCCTGGTTGCACCGCGAGTTGGGCGCCGGCGCGGCTTGATGCAGATTCAGGCCCGCGGCCCCCGCCTGGCCTAAGCTCGCGCCATTCGCGTGGCCGCCGGGCTGCGCCCCCCTTCTACCGAGGACCCTCGCCATGCGCCAAGAAGTGATCGTGACTTTCGGCCCCGACCGCCGCTTCGAAGTGGCGCTGCCCGCGGGCACGGCCCTGCCGGCGCCCGACGAGGGCCGCCGCTGGCTGGACGAGCAGTTCACCGCCAACGACTGCGAGCCGCTGCGCGCCAGCGGCAAGGTGCTGATCGCCGACAAGGTGCTGGCGCTGGCGGGCGCGGTGGGCCCGCGCCGCTTTGCCGACGATGCCGACTGGGCCCAGGCCTTTGCCCGCGCCACGCTGGGTGCGTTGGCGCGGCCGGTGGTGCGGGTGGACGTGGAAGGCGGCGCGCTCAGCTACTGAACCAGGCGCTGGCGCAACGCCACGGCCGCCTGCGCGTCCTGCGTGCCCTGCCCCTCGGCGAGGGCCGCCAAGGCCTCGTCGAGCAACGCCACCGCTTCGTGCGGGCGCCCCTGCGCGGCCCACAACGGCGCCAGCGAGATCGCACCGCGCAGCACCAGGCCGGGCAGCTGCATCGCGCGCGCCGTGGCCAGCGCCTGTTCCAGCGTGGGCAGGGCCTCGGCCTGGCCGGTGCGGGCCTGGCGCAGCAGCTCGCCGCGCCAGCGCTGCACCTCGCTGGCGTAGTAGCGCTCGCCGTGGCGGTCGATCAGCGCCTGCGCTTCGGCCACCCGCGCCAGCGCCTCGTCGGGCCGGCCGGCGCTGGCCAGGCCCTCGGCGCGCAGCACCAGGTAGAACGGCCGCGTCACCACCGCGCCGGTGGCCGCCCACTGGGCATCACCCTGCGCCATCTCGGCCAGGCCGCTGTCGACCTCGCCCAGCGCCAGCCGCAGCCGGCCGTGCAGCACCCGGGCATGCGCCCCCCACTGCACGAAGCCACCGGCCTCGCACAGCTCGATGGCACGCCGCGCGGCATGCAGGCCCGGCAGCGGCTCGCCGCGGAAGTGGTGCACCACCGCCAGGAAGCCCAGCGCCTGGCCGATGCTGAACGGGTGGTTCAGCCGCTCGGCCAGCTCGACCGCCTGGCGCGCGCGCCGCAGCGCCTCGTCGGCCCGGCCCATCTGCCATAACGCCCAGGCCGAGTAGGCCAGGCACATCACGCCAGGGTCTTGCACGGTGGTGGCGCGCGCCCCCCCCTGCTGGTAGTCGGCCAGGCACTGGTCGGTCAGCGCCACCGCCTGCGGCAGATGGCCCTGGTGGAACAGCAGGTTGGCCTGCGCCCAGGTGGCCTGCAGGCGCACCAGCGGCTCGGGCGCATCGCCCAGGGCGGCGGCCACCTCGTGCGCGATGGCCTGGGCCCGCACGAAGTCGCCGCGCATGAAGTGGTAGCCCTCCAGCCCCAGCCGCACCTTGGTCAGCGCCGGGCCGTCGCCCAGCGCCTGGGCCAGCGCCAGCGCACGCTGGTAGACCGCGTCGACCGCCCCGGCGCCGTAGCCCGCGGTGGCGATCAGCAGGCCCGACAGCAGCAGCTGCAGGCGCAGCTCGGCGGCGTCGCGCGCGCTGCCTTCGGGCAGCTGCGCCAGCAGGGCCAGCGCGCGGCGCGCATGCGCGGTGGCCTCGTGGTGGGCCGATCGGCGCGCGGCATGGCGCGCGGCCCGCTCCCAGCCGGCCAGCGCGTCGGCCGGCTGGCCGGCCTGCTCGTGGTGCAGCGCCAGCAGTTCGGGCTGGCTGTTGCACAGCGGCGCGAACTCGGCCTGCAGCACCGCGGCGATGGCCGCGTGCAGGCGGCGGCGGTCGCGCTCGAGCATCGACTGGTGCGCCGCATCGCGCACCAGCGCGTGGCGGAAGCTGTACACCCGCTGGCCACCCTCCAGCTCGTCGGCCAGCAGCCCCGCCTGCACCAGCGCGTCCAGCAGCGTGGCCAGCGCCGGCAGGTGGATCGGCGAGGCGTGGTGCGCATTGACCGCGTCGATCAGCGCCTGCGAGAAGCGGCGCCCCAGCGCGCCGCCCACCTGCGCCGCCCGCTTGGCGGCGGGCAGCTGGTCGAGACGGGCCGTGAGCAGGTCGCTCAGGGTGCCGGGCACGGCATCACGCAGGCTGCGCGCCAGATCGTCGTGCGGGCGCTGCGCGGCCAGGGCCGCGGCCATGCGCGCCGACTCCTCGATGAACAACGGCACGCCATCGGCGCGCGCGGCCAGCCATTGCGCCAGCGCGGCATCCTGCAAGGCGCCACCGCTGGCGCCCTGCAGCAACGCACGCGCGGCCTCGGGGCCCAGCCCGCCCAGCCGCAGCCGGGGCAGGTCGAAGCCGCAGGCATCGGCGTCGTCGGCACCACCGCGCAGCGTCAGCAGCAGCATGACCCGCTGCGACGGCGGGCCGGCGATCAGGCGCTGCATCAGTTCGCGGGTGGACGGGTCGATCCACTGCACGTCTTCGAGGATCAGGCACACCGGCGCGCGATCGCTGAGGCCGGTGGCCACGCGCTCGAGCAGGGCCATCGTCAGCTGCCGGCGTCGCTCGGGCGAGCCGGCGCCGGGCACCGCCGGCAACACCGATTCGGGCACCGACAGCAGCGCGCCCAGCAGCGCCAGCGCGGGTGCGGCCTCGGCGCCGGTGGTCACCTGCAGGGCGCGCAGCCGCGCCAGCTGAACCGGCGGCGCATCACCCGCGTGCACCTGCAGGCGCCGGCGCAGCAGGTCGATCAGCGGCTGGAAGGCACTGCCGGTGTGCTCGGGCGCGCAGCGGCATTCGAGCGTGCGCACGCCCTGCGCGGCCAGCGTCTGGCGGAATTCACGCACCAGGCGCGACTTGCCGATGCCGGCCTCGCCGTGCAGCAGCAGCGCCTGGCGCCGGCCGTCCACCGCGGCCTGCCAGTGCTGCAGCACCTGCGCCAGCTCGCGCTCGCGGCCGATGAAGGGCGTCAGGTCGGCGCGGTCGTCGAAGCGCTCGGTGCCCAGCGCCGGCCGCTCCTGCAGCACCTGGAACACCGCGCTGGGGTCCTCGAAGCCCTTGAAGCGCGCCGCCGCATCGACCAGGCAGAACTCGAAACGCTCGCCGGCGATGCGCCGCGTGGCCGCGCCGACCAGCACCCGGCCGGCGCCCGCCGCAGCCTGCAGCCG
>JAURXG010000297.1 GCA_030654555.1 Aquabacterium sp. | reverse complement strand
AGCGAGTCGACGGCTTCCTGCAACATGCGCTTTTCGTTGCGCACGATGATGTCAGGCGCCTTCAACTCGAGCAGACGCTTGAGGCGGTTGTTGCGGTTGATGACGCGGCGATACAGGTCGTTCAGGTCGGAGGTCGCGAAGCGGCCACCGTCCAGCGGCACCAGCGGACGCAGATCCGGCGGCAACACTGGCAACACGTCCATCACCATCCACTGCGGCTTGATGCCTGACTTCTTGAAGGCTTCCATCACCTTCAGGCGCTTGGAGTTCTTCTTGATCTTCAGCTCGGAGCCGGTCATGTCGTTGCGCAGCTTGTCGATCTCGACGTCGAGGTCGATTTCTTCGAGCAGCTTCTTGACACCCTCGGCGCCCATCAACGCGATGAACTCGTCACCGAATTCGGTGCGCTTCGCGTCGTGGTCGTCCTCGGTCATGATGCCGAATTTCTTCAGCGGAGTCATGCCCGGGTCGACGACCACGTAGGCTTCGAAATACAGCACGCGTTCGATGTCGCGCAAGGTCATGTCGAGCACCAGGCCCAGACGCGACGGCAGCGACTTCAGGAACCAGATGTGCGCGCACGGTGCCGCCAGGTCGATGTGACCCATGCGATCACGACGAACCTTGGTCTGCGTGACTTCAACGCCGCACTTCTCGCAGATCACGCCACGGTGCTTCAGGCGCTTGTACTTGCCGCACAGGCACTCGTAGTCCTTGATCGGGCCGAAGATCTTGGCGCAGAACAGGCCGTCGCGTTCCGGCTTGAAGGTACGGTAGTTGATGGTCTCCGGCTTCTTGACTTCGCCGAACGACCAGCTGCGGATCTTCTCCGGTGAAGCCAGGCCGATCCGGATCGCATCGAAATGCACATCCGGGGTGAATTGCTTGAATAGATCGAGTAAACCCTTCATGCATCTGCTCCTTAGTTACGCTCAAGTTCGATGTCGATACCGAGCGAACGAATTTCCTTCACCAACACGTTGAACGACTCCGGCATGCCGGCTTCGATCGCGTGTTCGCCCTTGACGATGGACTCGTACACCTTGGTGCGTCCATTCACGTCGTCGGACTTGACGGTCAGCATTTCCTGCAGCACGTAGGAGGCGCCATAGGCCTCGAGCGCCCACACTTCCATTTCACCGAAACGCTGACCACCGAACTGCGCCTTGCCGCCCAGCGGCTGTTGTGTGACCAGGCTGTACGGGCCGGTCGAGCGCGCGTGCATCTTGTCGTCGACCAGGTGGTGCAGCTTCAACACGTGCATGTAGCCGATCGTGACCGGACGCTCGAAGGCGTCTCCGGTGCGGCCGTCGTGCAGGGTCGCCTGTGTGCGTGCCGCAGTCAGACCCTTCGCTTTCGCGATGTCGTCCGGATACGCCAGCTTCAGCATGCCGCGAATTTCTTCCTCGGCGGCGCCGTCGAACACTGGCGTCGCGAAGGGCACGCCCTTGCTCAGGTTGGCTGACATCTCAAGAATGTCGGCGTCGCTCAGGTGGTCCAGCCGCTCGGTCTTGCCGCCCGACTTGTTGTACAGCTCGTCGAGGAACTTGCGCAGCTCGGCCACCTTGGCCTGCTCCTGCAGCATGTCGCCGATGCGCTGGCCGATGCCCTTGCCAGCCCAGCCCAAATGCACTTCCAAAACTTGCCCGACGTTCATCCGAGACGGCACACCCAGCGGGTTCAGCACGATGTCGCACGGCGTCCCGTCGGCCATGTACGGCATGTCCTCGACCGGGTTGATCTTCGAGACCACACCCTTGTTGCCGTGACGGCCGGCCATCTTGTCGCCCGGTTGCAGGCGGCGCTTGACGGCCAGGTAGACCTTGACCATCTTCAGCACGCCCGCAGGCAGCTCGTCGCCCTGCGTCAGCTTCTTGCGCTTTTCTTCGAACGCGAGATCGAAGCTGTGACGCGTCTGCTCGAGCGAGTTCTTGATGCTCTCCAATTGGTTGGCGATCTCGTCCTCTGCAGGGCGGATGTCGAACCAGTGATACCGCTCGATGCTGGCCAGGTAGGCCTTGTCGATGGCCGTGCCCTTGGCAATCTTCTGCGGACCGCCGTTGGCGATCTTGCCGACCAGCAACTTCTCGATCCGGTCGAACGCGTCGGCCTCGACGATGCGCAACTGGTCGTTCAAGTCCAGGCGATAGCGCTTGAGCTCGTCGTCAATGATCTGCTGCGCGCGCTTGTCGCGCACGATGCCTTCACGGGTGAACACCTGCACGTCGATGACCGTTCCGTTCGTGCCCTGGTCGACGCGCAAGGAG
>JAURXG010000288.1 GCA_030654555.1 Aquabacterium sp. | reverse complement strand
ACCGGGCTGCCACCACCGGGCGCCTGCGCAAGGCGCCCGAGCACTACCTCGACGCGCCGGGCATCCGCACCGTGGTCGAAGAGGCCCGCCATGGCCGGCGTGATTTCCTGCGGCGCTCCTTTGCCACCGCGGCCGCTGGCGCTGCAGCGGTGGCGGCCAGCGGGGCGCGGGCGCAGGCCAACCCGGTGCCCGCCGAGGGCGGCGACCCGCATATCCTGAACCTGCCGGCGCACAGCACCGGCCTGGGCCAGGGCGTGGCCACCGACGGTTACGGCAAGCCGTCGAAGTTCGAGGCCAACGTGCAGCGCCGGCCCAGCCCGGGGCTGACGCAGACGGCGCAGTCGTCGGTGTCGTTTGCGCCGCTGCAGTCGCTGTTCGGCATCGTCACCCCCAGCGGCCACCGGCTGATGCTCAACGGCTCGGACCCGTCGCTGATGAAGACGCCCAAGGTCTTCACGGTCGACGAGCTGATGCGCATGCCCAGCGTGTCGCGCTTCCACTTCATCGAGTGCGGCGCCAACTCGGGCATGGAATGGGGCAACGTCGCCGTGCCCACGGTGCAGTACAGCCACGGCATGCTCAGCTGCAGCGAGTTCACCGGCGTGCCGCTGAAGCTGCTGCTCGACCAGTGTGGTGTCGATTACAAACGCGCGCGCTTCGTGCTGGGCGAGGGTGCCGACGGCTCGGCCATGACCCGCACCGTGCCGATGGAACTGATCGAGAGCGGCGAGGTGATCGTCGCCTACGGCCAGAACGGCGAGATGCTGCGGCCCGAAAACGGCTACCCGCTGCGCCTGGTGGTGCCGGGTGTGCAGGGCGTGAGCTGGGTCAAGTACCTGCGCCGCATCGAGGTGGGCGACCAGCCCTACGCGTCCAAGGACGAGGCGGTGCACTACATGGACTTGCTGCCCGACGGCAGCCACCGCCAGTACACCAGCACGCAGGAATGCAAGAGCGTGGTCACCACGCCATCCGGTGGCCAGGTGCTGCTGGACAAGGGCTTCTACAACATCAGCGGGCTGGCCTGGTCGGGCCGCGGCAAAGTGGCCAAGGTGGATGTGTCGGTCGACGGCGGCCGCAACTGGCGGCCCGCCCGGCTGGAAACCCCGGTGATGAGCAAGTGCCTCACCCGCTTCAACCTCGACTGGGTCTGGGACGGCAAGCCCGCGTTGCTGATGAGCCGTGCAACCGATGACACCGGCCATATCCAGCCCACCTATGCCGAGCTGCGGCGCGTGCGCGGTACGCGCAACATCTATCACAACACCGCCATCCCGACCTGGCTGGTGGAAGA
>JAURXG010000286.1 GCA_030654555.1 Aquabacterium sp. | reverse complement strand
GCAAGTCCATGGTCATGCCCGAGGAAGAGCGCAAGAACACGGCTTACCACGAGTCGGGCCACGCCCTGGTGGCGCGGCTGATGCCCAAGACCGACCCGGTGCACAAGGTCACCGTGATCCCGCGTGGCCGCGCGCTGGGCGTGACGATGCAGTTGCCCGAAGGCGACCGCTACAGCATGGACAAGGAGCGCATGCTCTCGACCATCTCGGTGCTGTTCGGCGGCCGCATCGCGGAAGAGGTGTTCATGAACCAGATGACCACCGGCGCGTCCAACGACTTCGAGCGCGCCACGCAGATCGCCCGCGACATGGTCACCCGCTACGGCATGACCGACGAACTGGGCCCGATGGTCTACGCCGAGAACGAGGGCGAAGTCTTCCTCGGCCGCTCGGTGACCAAGACCACCACGATGTCGGAAGAGACGATGCGCAAGGTGGATGCGGTGATCCGCCGCATCATCGACGAGCAGTACACCATCGCCCGCAAGCACATCGAGGACAACCAGGACAATATGCACGCGATGGCCAAGGCCCTGCTCGAATGGGAATCCATCGACGCCGAGCCGAGAGACGACATCATGCCCGGCAAGCAGCCGCGTCCGCCCAAGGACTGGACGCCGAACGCCCGCACCGGCGGCGGCTCGGGCCCGACCAGCGGCAGCGGCCCGGTGGCCACCGACGGCGCACCGGCCGCCGCGGCCTGATCGCGCTGCACCACCACGCGTGATCGTCAGTCAAACGGGGCCTTCGGGCCCCGTTGTCTTGGGCACGCGTTCTCCATCCCTGCTCCATGCACTGGCTGACCACCCGTTTTGGCATCGACCTGCGCCGCCCGCAGGTGATGGGCATCGTCAACGCCACGCCCGATTCGTTTTCGGATGGCGGGCGGCATGCCACGGCAGAGGCCGCCCAGGCCCATTGCGATCAGCTGCTGCGCGAGGGCGCCGATATCCTGGACATCGGCGGTGAATCCACCCGCCCCGGCGCCCGCCAGCCCGACGCCGACGAAGAACTGGCCCGCGTGCTGCCGGTGCTGCGCCACGCGGTGACGCTGGGCGTGCCGGTGTCGGTGGACACCAGTGCGCCCGAGGTCATGCGCGCGGCGCTGGATCTGGGCGTGGACATCATCAACGACGTGCGCTCGCTCGCCCGGCCCGGCGCCTTGGCGACGGTGGCCGCCCATCCGGCCTGCGGCGTGTGCCTGATGCACATGCAGGGTGAGCCGGGCGTGATGCAACAGGCACCGCACTACAACGATGTGGTGCACGAGGTGGTGGCCTGGCTGCGCCACCGGCTGGCCGAGGTGCGTGCCGCCGGCGTGGTATCGGCGCGCATTGCGCTCGACCCAGGCATCGGTTTCGGCAAGACGCCCGCGCACAACTGGGCACTTTTGCAGCGCCAGGCCGAGTTGCTGGCGCTGGATCAGCCGCTGCTGGTGGGCTGGAGCCGAAAATCCACGCTGGGCACGCTGACCGGCCGGCCGGTGGACCAGCGCCTGGTGCCCAGCGTGGCCGCGGCGCTGGCCAGCGTTCATCGTGGCGCGCAGGTGCTGCGGGTACACGACGTGGCCGCCACGGTGGACGCGCTGAAGGTCTGGGCGGCCGCGGGGCTGCTGCCGGCGTGATCGCCGGCGGGCCGGGTTGAATCAATCGATGAACAGGGACAACACCACATGACCAGAAAATTCTTCGGCACCGATGGCATCCGCGGCACCGTGGGCCAGGCGCCGATCACCCCCGATTTCATGCTGCGCCTGGGCCACGCGGTCGGCCGCGTGCTCAAGCGCAGCCTGAAGCGACCCACCGTGCTGATCGGCAAGGACACGCGCATCTCGGGCTACATGATCGAGAGCTCGCTCGAGGCGGGCCTGTCGTCGGCCGGTGTCGACACCCTGCTCACCGGCCCGCTGCCCACGCCCGGCGTGGCCTACCTCACGCGCGCGCTGCGGCTGGACCTGGGCGTGGTGATCAGCGCGTCACACAACGCCTACCCCGACAACGGCATCAAGTTCTTCTCGGCCAAGGGCGAAAAGCTGCCCGACGACTGGGAGCGGGCCGTCGAGGCCGCGCTCGACGAGCCGCCGCAGTGGGCCGATGCGGCCCACCTGGGCAAGGCCAGCCGATTGCGCGATGCGCGCGGGCGCTATGTCGAGTTCTGCAAGGCCACCGTCGGCACCGACATGACGCTGCGTGGGCTGAAGATCGTGGTCGACGCTGCCCATGGCGCGGCCTACCACGTGGCGCCCGACGTGTTTCACGAGTTGGGCGCCGAGGTCATCACCATCGGCTGCAACCCCGACGGCACCAACATCAACGATGGCGTGGGCGCCACCGCGCCGCAGGCGCTGGTGGCCGCGGTGGCCCAGCATGGTGCCGACTACGGCGTGGCACTCGACGGCGACGCCGACCGGCTGCAACTGGTCGACGCCCAGGGCCGGCTGTTCAACGGCGACGAGTTGCTCTACGTGATGGTGGCCGACCGGCTGGCGCAGGGCCAGGCGGTGCCGGGCGCGGTCGGCACGCTGATGACCAACATGGCGGTCGAACTGGCGCTGCAGGCACGTGGTGTCGAGCTGGTGCGCGCCAAGGTGGGCGACCGTTATGTGCTCGAGGAACTGGCGCGACGCGGCTGGCTGCTGGGCGGCGAGGGCTCGGGCCACCTGCTGGCGCTGGACAAGCACACCACCGGCGACGGCATCGTCAGCGCCTTGCAGGTGCTGCAGGCCACGCAGCGTTCGCAGCAGACGCTGGCGCAGATGCTCGAAGGCGTGACGCTGTTCCCGCAGACCCTGCTCAACGTGCGGCTGCCCAGCCTGGCCGATTGGCAGCAGAACCCGCAGCTGGCAGCCGAAACCCGCGCGGTCGAGGCCGAACTGGCCGGTCAGGGCCGGGTGCTGATCCGCGCCTCGGGCACCGAGCCGGTGCTGCGGGTGATGGTCGAGTCGCGCGATGCCGCGCAGGGCCGCGCGCTGGCCGAGCGCCTGGCGTCGGCAGCCAAGGCCTGACACCGCGCCGATGGCGCCCGCGCCCGGCCGTGTGACAGCCGCGCGGGCGTCGATGATGGGTTTGTGACGGACCCCGGTCGTGTGACAGTCCGTCATGCGCGTGTCACATGGGCTGTCTAGAGTGTGGGTTGGTCCCAGACCTGACCATCCCACACGCTGAAAGGCCACTGCCCATGACTTCGATCCTTCTCCGCACCGCGCTGCTGTCGACCGCCCTGATGCCCGTCGTGGCGATGGCCCAGGACGTGACCGGCGCCGGCGCCACCTTTCCCGCACCGATCTATGCCAAGTGGGCCGACGCCTACAACAAGGCCACCGGCGCGCGCATCAACTACCAGTCGGTCGGGTCCGGCGCCGGCATCAAGCAGATCAAGTCCAAGACGGTCGACTTCGGCGCCTCAGACATGCCGCTCAAGGACGAGGAACTGGCCAAGGACGGCCTGGTCCAGTTCCCCACGGTGATCGGCGGCGTGGTGCCGGTGGTCAACATCAAGGGCATTGCACCGGGCCAGATCAAGCTCACCGGCCAGGTGCTGGGCGACATCTACCTGGGCAAGATCACCAAGTGGAACGACGCCGCGCTGACTGCGCTGAACCCGGGCGTGCCGCTGCCCGATGCCGAGATCTCGGTGGTGCGCCGGGCCGACGGCTCGGGCACCACCTTCATCTTCACCAACTACCTGTCGAAGGTGAACGCCGAGTGGAAGGCCAAGGCCGGTGAAGGCACCGCGGTGAACTGGCCCACCGGCGCCGGCGGCAAGGGCAACGAGGGCGTGGCCGCCTTCGTGCAGCGACTGCCCAACTCGATCGGTTATGTCGAGTACGCCTACGTCAAGCAGAACAAGATGACGTACACGCTGATGAAGAACAAGGACGGCAACTTCGTCGCCCCCAACGACAGCGCCTTCAAGGCCGCGGCCGCGGGTGCCGACTGGAACAAGACCTTCTACCAGATCACCACCGAGCAGCCGGGCAAGGAGGCCTGGCCGCTGACCAACCCGACCTACATCCTGATGTACAAGACGCAGGACAAGCCGGCCAACGCCAGCAACGCCCTGAAGTTCTTCGAGTGGTCCTTCAACAACGGCGACAAGATGGCCGACGACCTGGACTACGTGCCGCTGCCCGACTCGGTGAAGGCCCTGGTGCGCAAGCAGTGGACCGACAGCATCAAGGACGGCGCCGGCAAGGCCATCGCCTTCAAGTGAGATGCCCTGGGCGCGGCTGCGGCCGCGCGCCTGGATGACGATCCCAGTTTCGCGGAGGCCCCGTGGCCGCTACCCTACCCGTCACCTCGTACAAGCCGGACGACCACGTGACGCCTCACTCCAAGCCGCCAGAACGCCGCCGCGTCGCCCCCTGGGCGGATCGGCTCTTTTCGGTGCTGGCGCATGGAGCGGCCTGGCTGACCCTGCTGCTGCTGGTGGGCATCATCGGGTCGCTGATCGTCGGTGCCGCGCCGGCCATCCAGCACTTCGGGCTGGCATTCCTGTGGTCGACGGACTGGGACCCGGTGCAGGAGAAGTTCGGCGGCCTGGTGATGATCTACGGCACGCTGATGACCTCGCTGATCGCGCTGGTCATCGCGGTGCCGGTGAGCTTCGGCATCGCGCTGTTCCTCACCGAGATGTCGCCGCTCTGGCTCAAGCGCCCGCTGGGCACGGCCATCGAGCTGCTGGCGGCCGTGCCCTCCATCGTCTACGGCATGTGGGGCCTGCTGGTGTTCAGCCCCATCCTGTCGACCTGGGTGCAGCAGCCGCTGCAGAAACTGTTCAAGGGCGTGCCGGTGCTGGAGACCTTCGTCTCCGGCGCGCCGGTGGGCATCGGCCTGCTGTCGGCCGGCATCATCCTGGCGATCATGATCATCCCGTACATCGCGGCGGTGATGCGCGATGTGTTCGAGGTGACGCCGCCGATGTTGAAGGAATCGGCCTACGGGCTGGGCGCCACCACCTGGGAGGTGGTGTCGCGGGTGGTGCTGCCCTACACCAAGAGCGGTGTGGTCGGCGGCATCATGCTGGGCCTGGGCCGGGCGCTGGGAGAGACGATGGCGGTGACCTTCGTCATCGGCAACTTCAACCAGCTCGAGTCGCTGTCGCTGTTCGAGGCGGCCAACAGCATCACCTCGGCGCTGGCCAACGAGTTTGCCGAGGCCGGTGAAGGCCTGCACCAGGCCTCGCTGATCTACCTCGGCCTGGTGCTGTTCTTCATCACCTTCGTGGTGCTGTCGCTGTCCAAGCTGCTGCTGGCGCAGCTGCGCAAGGGGGAGGGCACCAAGTCATGAGCAACCACAGCATCAAGTTCAGCCCCGCGCAGCAGGCGGGCCGCCTGGCGATGCACCGCAAGCGCAAGCTGATCAACGTGTTCGCGCTGCTGCTGTCGTTCGGCGCAATGGCCTTCGGCGTGTTCTGGCTGGTCTGGATCCTGTTCGAGACCTTCCGCCTCGGGGTGGGTGGGCTGACGCTGTCGGTGTTCACCGAGATGACACCGCCGCCGCAGGCCGACGTGGGGGGCCTGGCCAACGCCATCTTCGGCTCGATCGTGATGGCCGGCCTGGCCACGCTGCTGGGCACGCCGATCGGTGTGATGGCCGGCATCTACCTGGCCGAGTACGGCCAGAAAACCTGGCTGGGCCACGCCACCCGCTTCATCAACGACATCCTGCTGTCGGCGCCGTCCATCGTCATCGGCCTGTTCATCTACGCCGTGGTGGTGGCGCGCTTCAAGAGCTTCTCCGGCATCGCCGGGATCCTGGCGCTGGCGCTGATCGTGATCCCGGTGGTCATCCGCACCACCGAGAACATGCTCGCGCTGATCCCCAACGCGCTGCGCGAGGCGGCCTACGCGCTGGGCACGCCGAAGTGGAAGGTGATCTCGTCGGTGACGCTGAAGGCCGCCCGCTCGGGCGTGATCACCGGCATCCTGCTGGCCATCGCCCGCATCTCGGGCGAGACCGCGCCGCTGCTGTTCACTGCGCTGTCCAACCAGTTCTGGACCAGCGACCTGACCCAGCCCATGGCCAGCCTGCCGGTGACCATCTTCAAGTTCGCGATGAGCCCCTACCAGAACTGGCAGCAGCTGGCCTGGGTGGGCGTCTTCCTGATCACCATGAGCGTGCTGCTGCTGAACATCGCAGCGCGGGTGTTCCTGCGCAACAAGCACTGACATTCCACGAGGACTCCTGCATGGACACCCGGGTCGACATCCCCAGCACCGAGAAGATCAAGATCGCGGTGCGTGACCTCAACTTCTACTACGGCGGCTTCCACGCGCTGAAGAAGATCAACATGGACCTGCCCGAGCACAAGGTCACGGCCTTCATCGGACCGTCGGGCTGCGGCAAGAGCACGCTGCTGCGGGTGTTCAACCGCATGTTCGAGCTCTATCCCGAGCAGCGCGCCGAAGGCCAGATCCTGCTCGACGGCGAGAACGTGCTCGATCGCCGGCTGGACGTGAGCCTGATCCGCGCCAAGGTCGGCATGGTGTTCCAGAAGCCGACGCCGTTTCCGATGTCGATCTACGACAACGTGGCCTTCGGCGTGAAGCTGTTCGAGACCCTGCCGCGCGCCGAGATGGACGAGCGCGTCGAATGGGCGCTGAAGAAGGCCGCGCTGTGGAACGAGGTCAAGGACAAGCTCGACCAGAGCGGCTCGGGCCTGTCGGGTGGCCAGCAACAGCGGCTGTGCATCGCACGCGGCATCGCCATCAAGCCCGAGGTGCTGCTGCTCGACGAGCCCTGCTCGGCGCTCGACCCGATTTCCACCGGCAAGATCGAGGAGCTGATCCACGAGCTGAAGGCCGACTACACCGTGCTGATCGTCACCCACAACATGCAGCAGGCGGCGCGTTGCAGCGACTACACCGCCTACATGTACCTGGGCGACCTGATCGAGTTCGGCCCGACCACCGAGGTGTTCACGCGGCCCAAGCGCAAGGACACCGAGGACTACATCACCGGCCGTTTCGGTTGACCCACAGGACCATGACATGAGCGACAAGCACCTTTCCACCCAGTTTGATGCTGAACTCTCCGGCATCTCCACCCGCGTGCTCGAAATGGGCGGCATGGTCGAATCGCAAGTGGCGCAGGCGGTGTT
>JAURXG010000276.1 GCA_030654555.1 Aquabacterium sp. | reverse complement strand
GCAAGTGATCTTCGAATCCCGCGACCCGCTGGCAGCGCCCTTGCGCGAGGTGGCGGTGGACCGCCTGAAGTTCGTCATGCGCCGACTGGGCAGCTTCGTGTCCCGCGCCCGGTTGCGGCTGTCGGACGTCAACGGCCCGCGCGGTGGCGTCGACAAGCGCTGCCTGGTCGAGCTGAAGACCGATGCCGGCGGCACGGTGGTGATCACCGCGGCCTCGCACGACTGGCGCAACGCGATCGACGACGCCCTGGCCCGCGCCGCCCAGGTGATGCGGCGCCAGCTGCAGCGCGGCCGCCCGGCGCGCAGGGCGCAATCGGCCAACTCGGCCAACTCGGCCAACTCAGCCCACACCGCCAAGTTGGCCACCCGCACCGTGGACAGGCCCGCGCCCGACGGCATGCGCTGACCCGCTGCCCCGCCCGCCCCGACCCTCACCGCCCTTTCAACTGGAGACCCGCACCATGACCCCCCTGAACACCCCGAACCGCCCGGCCACTGCCGCCCCGTACCCGATGGTGGCCACGCCCGATGCCGCCCGCGGCCACGCCGGCGCCGAGATCTCGGCCCCCGCACAGCGCGTGCTGCGCAACACCTATGCGCTGCTGTCGATGACGCTGCTGTTCTCGGCCGCGGTGGCCGCCGCCGGGGTGGCGTTGAAGCTGCCCGCGCCGGGCCTGGTGATCACGCTGGTGGGCGACTTCGGCCTGCTGTTCGCGGTGCACAAGCTGCAGAACAGCGGCTGGGCGCTGCCGGCGGTGTTCGGCCTCACCGGCTTCATGGGCTACACGCTGGGCCCGGTGCTGGCCAAGACGCTGGCCCTGCCCGGCGGCGCACAGACCATCGTGCTGGCGCTGGCCGCCACCGGTGCCACCTTCCTGGCACTGTCGGCCTATGTGCTGAGCAGCAAGCGCGACTTCAGCTTCATGGGCGGCTTCCTGTTCGCCGGCATGGTCGTGGCGATCCTGGCGGGCCTGGGTGCGATGTTCTTCCAGATGCCGGCGCTGGGCCTGGCGGTGTCGGCGATGGTGGCGCTGCTGTCGGCCGGACTGATCCTGGTCGAGACCAGCCGCATCGTCAACGGCGGCGAACCCAACTACGTGCTGGCCACCGTCGGCCTGTATGTCTCGATCTTCAACCTGTTCACCAGCCTGCTGAGCCTGTTCGGCTTCGGAGGCTCGGACGACTGATGCGGCCTCAGCCAAACCCCCAAGGATCCCCCATGAAATGCCCCACCTGCACCGACACCGCCCTGGTCATGACCGACCGCCAGGGCGTCGAGATCGACTACTGCCCGCAGTGCCGCGGCGTCTGGCTGGACCGCGGCGAGCTCGACAAGCTGATCGACCGCGCGGGACCGACGGCGGCCGCCCCGCCGGCCTACGTTCCAACGCCCGCCCGGCGGCCCGATTTCGTCGACTCGGACCACGGTGGCCACCACGGCGGCCACCACGCCAGCGGCGGCTACCCGGCCAGCCGACGCAAGAAATCCTGGCTCAGCGACATCTTCGACTGAGCGCGACACCTCCCACCACCCCCAAAGGACTCCACCTCAGCCATGCGCACCTACCCCACCAACAGCCCCCACGCCGCCGGCCGCATCATCGCGATGGCCCTGCTGGCCGACGGCCACCTCTCCAAGGCCGAACTCGATCTGCTCGACCGGCTGGACGTGGCCCGACAACTGGGCCTGGCCCGCACCGAGTTGCACAGCGTCGTGCATGGCTTCTGCGAAGACCTGCTGGCCAGCGCCAGCGGCGGCTGGGCCGACGCCTGCCGGGTCGACAGCGCCACGCTGTTCGGCCTGCTGGCCGAGATCGACGACCCGGCGCTGCGCCGCCAGGTGCTGCAACTGTGCACCTGCGTGGTCGATGCCGACCACCACGTGGCCGACGGTGAATCGGCCCTGCTGCTGGCCGCGGTCGCGCATTGGGGGCTGCAGCGCGACGTGTTGCAGGCGCCGACCACCGACGCCATGAAGCACGGCCATGCCTGAGTTGATGTGGCCCCTGGGTGCCGTGGCGTCGACCCTGCTGTTCGGCGCCTGGCACGAGGCCGCCAACGGCAACCGCCGTGATGCCGCGCTGCTGGCCGGCATCGGCGCCAGCGGCGCGCTGGCCACCGCCGTCGCCCTGCTGGCCTGACGGCCGCCACCCGCCACCCCCGCCACCCCTTGTTTCTCCATCCAACCTGAAGCCGACACCGTGGAACCCCTGATCGAACTGTTCAACACCCCCTTTCTGGGCAAGGCCGCCTGGATCTGGGGCGTGTTCGTCGCCGTCGTCGTGACGCTGCTGGTGCTGGACCTGGGCGTGCTGCACAAGAACGACCGAGAGATCGAGGTGAAGGAGAGCCTGCTGCTGTCGGCCGGCTATATCAGCATCGCGGTGCTGTTCGGCGTTTGGGTGTGGTGGTTTCTGGGTGCGCAGAGCGGCACCGAGTACTTCACCGGCTTCCTGATCGAGAAGTCGCTGTCGATGGACAACGTGTTCGTGATCGCGCTGATCTTCAGCTACTTCGCGATCCCGCGGCAGTACCAGCACCGGGTGCTGTTTTGGGGCATCCTGGGCGTGATCGTGCTGCGCGCGATCATGATCGGTCTGGGCGCCACGCTGATCAGCCAGTTCAGCTGGATCCTCTACGTGTTCGGCGCCTTCCTGGTGCTCACCGGCATCAAGATGTGGCTGGTGGCCGACCACATGCCCGACATCGCCGAGAACCCGGTGCTCAAGTTCCTGCGCAAGCGCCTGAAGGTCACGCCCGGCCTGCACGGCAACGCGTTCTTCGTGCAGCAGCCCGATCCCGCCACCGGCAAGCCCGTGCGCTGGGCCACGCCGCTGTTCCTGGCGCTGTGCATGGTCGAGATCATCGACCTGGTGTTCGCGGTCGACTCGGTGCCGGCGATCTTCGCGATCACCAGCGATCCGTTCATCGTCTACACCAGCAACATCTTCGCCATCCTGGGGCTGCGCGCGCTGTACTTCGCGCTGGCCGCGATGATCCACCGCTTCACCTACCTGAAGTACGCGCTGGCCCTGGTGCTGGTGTTCATCGGCAGCAAGATCTTCCTGGTCGGCTTCATCGGCAAGACACCGCCGGCGATCTCGCTGGGCGTCACCTTCGCGCTGATCGCCGGTGGCGTGCTGTTCTCGATGTGGAAGACCCGCGGGCAGGCGCCGGTGGCACTGACCCGGCCATGAGCCTGGGCATCGCCCAACGCCTGCGCGACGCGTCTGCTGGCCTGTCGCAGGAGCGGGTGGCGCTGTCGCAGCTGGCCGACATGCATGGCCCTGGCGCGCAAGGCAGCCTGCTGATGCTGCTGGCCGCACCCTGCCTGCTGCCGGTGCCGGGCGTCGGCACGGTGCTCGGGCTGGGCATCGCCACGCTGGCGCTGGCCCTGTGGCGCGGCCAGTCCACCTGCGCGCTGCCGCAGCGCGTGGGCGACCTGCACCTGCCGCTGCGCTGGGCACGACGCGTGCTGACGCTGCTGGCCAGGGTCTACGAGCGCGCCAGCCATCTGACACGGCAGCGCCTGCCCCACCTGGCCCACGTGGCGCCGCGTTCGTGGCAGGCAGCCAAGGTGGGATCGATGGCGCTGCTGATCGTGCTGCCGATCCCCTTCGGCAACGTGCTGCCGGCGCTGGCGCTGATGCTGCTCGGGCTTGGCCTGGTCTTCCGGGATGGGGTGGCCGTGCTGCTGGCCGCGGGCCTGGCCGCCGCGGCCCTGGCATTCACTGCCGGGCTGGGCGTGGCCGCCTGGTGGTGGGGCGTCCAGCCGCTGGCGCAGTGGCTTCAGGCCTGACCAGCAGCCGCGCCGCCGCGGCGGTAGACCAGCAGTCGGCCCTTGTAGTGCGGCAAGGTGCCGGCGCCCACCGGCAGCGATGCAAACAGGCGCTGCTCGACACGGTCGAAACCCTGAGCGGCCATGCCCCGGTTGAAGGACGGCCGGTTGCCGCGATCGGGGTCGACGATCCACACCTCGGCCACGGCAGCGGCATGCTGCGTGATGAAGACCGCCAGCGTGGCATCGGCATCCCGCTCGTAGAGCAGGTCGCTGCCGATGATCAGGTCGAACTCGCCCTGCACGTCGGCGCCCGCCGGCACGGTGCTGCCGGATGCCGGCAGCGGCACCACGCCCCATTGGCCGCGCCGGTACTTCATCGGCGGCAGGCCGTTCAGGCGCAGGTTCTCGAGCAGGAAGGCTTCGGTCAGCGGGTGGCAATCGCTGGCGGTGACATCGGCGCCACGCCGGTGGCCCACCAGGCTGGCCAGGGCCAGGCCGCAGCCGATCTCGAGGATGCGCTCGCCGTCGGCCACCGGCCGCAACGCCAGCCGGGCGGCCAGGTGCGCGCCCGACGGCCACAGCAGGCCGAACAGCGGCCAGGTGGCCGACGAGATGCCGCGCTGCGCGGCCTCACCGGCCGGATCGGCGAACTGCTGGCGATCGAGCAGCGAGCGGATGACCAGGTCGTCCACGCCGGCGACGGCGATGGTTTCTTGCTTGGTGAGGTAGCCGGGCATCGCGGGATGCGAAGCCCGAACGGGCAGCTTCGATGAAGCAGAGGGACGCCGAGTATGGGGCCTGGGGCACCGCCACCACCTCGGGCGCGATGGGCGGGCCGGATGGGCGGGCGGGCGGGCCGGATGGGCGGGCGGGATGGGCGGGTCCGAAAGGCCGGGTCGATTGAACCCGCCGCCCCATTCCGGCTCCAACGGCCAGTTCAGCTTGAACGTGCAACGCGCACGAAGGATCTGGTGGATGTGGCACGCGGTGGTTTGGGGTTTGATGGCCTTGCTGGCCGCCGGCTGGAGCCTGGCCTGCTGGGGCCTCCACCGCTTGCTGGTCGGCCCCGACTGGGACGCCGGGGGCGCGGGCGCGTGGATGGCCTGGCTGGCGCAATGGCGCATCCCGGTCTGGCTGGCCGAGCTGCTGCCGATGGCCTCGGTCACCGCGCTGAAGACCTGGCTCACCGCCTACTTCGCGGCCCTGGGGCCGTGGATCGACGCGTTGGTGGCGCAGGCGCCCAGCCTGCTGGCCTGGCTGGCGCCGCTGGTGTGGGTGGGCTGGGCGCTGGGCCTGCTGGTGCTGGCCACGCTGGGCGCGGCCGGCAGCGTGCTGGTGGTGGCGCTGCGCGGCAGCGCCAGGCGCTGAACCGCCTGCAGCGCCGCGGCCCTACATCAGCACGATGTCGTACTGCTCCGGGCTGAACGACGGCTCGGTGCTCAGCGAGATCGGCTTGCCGATGAAATCGCTCAGCCCCGCCAGATGCTGGCTCTCCTCGTCGAGCAGCATCTCCACCACCGCCGCGCTGGCCACCACGCGGAACTCCTTGGGGTTGAACTGCCGCGCCTCGCGCAGGATCTCGCGCAGCACGTCGTAGCAGACGCTGCGCGCGGTCTTGACCTGGCCGCGGCCCTCGCAGGTGGGGCAGGGCTGGCACAGCATGTGGGCCAGGCTCTCGCGGGTGCGCTTGCGCGTCATCTCCACCAGCCCCAGCTGGGTGAAGCCGCTCACCGTCACCTTGGTGCGGTCGCGGCTCAACTGCTTCTTGAACTCGGCCAGCACCGCCGCCTGGTGCTCGTCGCGCACCATGTCGATGAAGTCGACGATGATGATGCCGCCCAGGTTGCGCAGCCGCAGCTGGCGGGCGATGGCACCCGCCGCCTCGAGGTTGGTCTTGAAGATGGTGTCGTCGAAGTTGCGCGCACCGACGAAGCCGCCGGTGTTCACGTCCACTGTGGTCAGCGCCTCGGTCTGGTCGATGATCAGGTAGCCGCCGCTCTTCAGATCCACGCGCCGGGCCAGCGCGCGGGCGATCTCTTCCTCGATGCCGAACAGGTCGAAGATCGGCCGCTCGCCCTTGTACCGCTCGAGCTTGGCCGCTGAACTGGGCGTGTAGGCCTTGCCGAACACCTTGAGCGCATCGTGCTGCAGCTTGCTGTCGATGCGGATGGTCTGCGTGGCGTCGCTGGCCATGTCGCGCAGCACGCGCTGGGCCAGGTTCAGGTCCTCGTGCAGCAGCGTGCCGGGCGGCTGGCTCATGCCCTGCGCACGAATCGCGGCCCAGGCCTTGCGCAGGTAGGCGATGTCGTCGGCCAGCTCCTCGTCCGAGGCGTCTTCGGCGTTGGTGCGCAGGATGAAGCCGCCGGGCGAGCTGCCGTCGGTGGTGGTGGTCAGCTTCTGCATGCGGCTGCGCAGCTGCTCGCGCAGCTCCGGCGAGCCGATCTTCTGCGAGATGCCGATGTGCGTGTCCTGCGGCAGGAACACCAGCATGCGCCCGGCGATGCTCACCTGGGTCGAGAGCCGCGCCCCCTTGGTGCCGATCGGGTCCTTGATGACCTGCACCATCAGCGTCTGGCCTTCGAAGACCTGGCGTTCGATCGGCACCTGCACCGCCACGTCGTGCTTGGGCACATGGTGGCCGCCGCCGTGCAGGTCGGCCACGTGCAGGAAGGCCGCGCGCTCGAGCCCCACGTCGATGAAGGCGCTCTGCATGCCGGGCAGCACGCGTGCCACCTTGCCCAGGTAGACGTTGCCGACCAGGCCGCGCTCCAGCGCGCGCTCGATGTGCAGGTCTTGCACCGCGCCGTTCTCGATCAGGGCGACGCGGGTTTCCTGCGGGGTCCAGTTGATCAGGATGTCGTGCATGGCGCGGTGGTCTTCTTCTGGCGCGGTGAAGGCGTCTAGAAGCTCACGCGCGCTTGTCTCAACAACTGGGCCGTCTCGAAGAGCGGCAAACCCATGATAGCGGAGTAGCTGCCGTCGATATGGGCGATCCAGCCCGCCAGCTGGCTCTGGATGGCATAGGCGCCGGCCTTGCCGAAGGGCTCGCCGCTGGCGATGTAGGCGTCGATCAGCGTGGGGCTCAGCGGCGCGAAACGCACATGCGAAATGCTCAGCGCCGACCAGGTGCGCCGACCCACGCCCAGCGCCACGGCGGTGAGCACGCGGTGGCTGCGCCCCGACAGCGCCGACAGCATGGCGCGCGCCTGGTCGGCATCGGCCGGCTTGCCCAGGATGCGCCGGCCCAGCGCCACGGTGGTGTCGCTGCACAGGATGGGCGCGTCGGGCAGGCCGCGCCGTTTCAGCCGCGCCCGCGAGCCCTTGAGCTTCAACGCGGTGACCCGTTGCACATAGTCTGCCGGCAACTCGCCGGGCAGCACCGCTTCCAGCGCCTCGGCGTCCTCGCTGTCCTGGCCGGGGTCGGGCACGAGCAGCTCGTGGCGCACCCCCAGCTGGTCGAGCAGCTGGCGGCGGCGCGGGCTCTGCGACGCGAGGTAGATGCGATCGTGCACGCTCATTCTCGGTGGTAGGGATGGCCGGTGGTCAGGCTCCAGGCACGGTACAGCGCCTCGGCCAGCAGCACGCGCACGAAGGCATGCGGCAAGGTCAGGTCCGACAGGCGCAGCGTCTCGTCGGCGCCGGCCTTCAGCGCGGGGTCGAGCCCGTCGGGCCCGCCCACCAGCAGCACCACGTCGCGCCCGTCGCCCAGCCAGAAGCGCAGGCGCTCGGCCAGCTGCACCGTGGTCAGCCGCGCGCCGCGCTCATCGAGCACCACGCGGCGCGCGCCCTTGGGCACCGTGGCCTCCAGCCGGAGCGCCTCGGCCGCCATCATCTGCGCGGCGGTCTTGCCGGCCGTGCGTGGCTCGGCCTTCACCGCCTTCAGCTCGAGCCGCAGCTCGGGCGGAAAGCGCTTGGCGAAATCCTCGTAGGCCGTCTCGGCCCAGGCGGGCGGCCGCTGGCCGACCGATGCCAGCACCAGGCGCATCGGGTGCCGCGGCGATCAGCCGCGCTTGGGGCCGGCCTTGGCGGCGGATTTCGCCGCCGGCCGCGCGGCGGGCTTGGCCCCGGCGCGCGGAGCGGCAGCGGCGCGCGGAGCACCAGCGCCACGCGCTGCCGGCCTGGCCGCAGCGCCCTTGCCCGCCACCGTCTTGCCCGCCACCGTCTTGCCTGCCACCGTTTTGCGCGCTGGCGGCTTGACGACGATGATGCGCACCTTGGTGGCGGCGGGCGCCGCCGTCTTGCGCGCCGGGGTCTTGCCGGCCACGGTCTTGCCCGCAGCGGTCTTCTTGGCCACGGTCTTCTTGGCCGCGGTCTTGCGCGCGGCGGCCTCGCGCAGCTCGGCCTCGGCGGCAGCGGCCTTCTTGGCGGCGGGCCGGTCCGAGGTGGTGCGCTGCACCGCCGTCTTGGCCACCACCTTCTTGGCCGGCACCGGCCGGGCGGCCGCGATCTTCTTGGCCACCGACTTCTTGGCGGCAGCCCGGCGTTCGGGCGCCATCGCCGGGGCTTCGTCGTCCTCGGGCTCGGAGGCCTTGACCAGACCGCGCGGCGCATCGCCGCCGATCTTCATCTTCACCGGCTTGCCACCCCAGATCTCCTCGAGCCGGTAGTAGTCGCGGATGCTGGGCTGCATGATGTGGGCCACGGCGGCGCCGCAGTCCACGATGATCCATTCACCGTTGTCGGCGCCCTCGGTGGCCAACACCGGGAAGCCGGCGGCGCGCACCGCGTCGCGCACGCCCGAGGCCAGCGCCTTGGTCTGGCGGTTGCTGGTGCCGCTGGCGATGATCACGCGCTCGAACAGCGGCGAGAGATGCTCGGTGTTGAAGACCAGGATGTCCTGGGCCTTGACGTCTTCGAGTCCATCGACGATGGCCCGTTGCAGTTTGCGGATGTCCATTCAGTGCCTGTTGCCCTGTGCTGCGCCCCGAGGATAGGGCTGGTGTTGAACAATATAGCCGGCCACGGCCTCGCCCACCAGCGCCGCCACCGGCAGCCCGGCGGCCAGCCGTGCCCGGATGTCGCTGGCGGCGATGTCCTGTCGCGGCAGCGGCAGGGCCACCACGCGGTGCGGCACGGCCGCCAGCGCGGCGGGGGGTTGGGGGGGCTGCCCGTCGCGCGCAGCCACCGCCAGGGTCAGCCGCTGCAGCAGCTCGGGCCAGTCGCGCCAGGTGTCGAAGCGCCCGTACTGGTCTTGCCCGAGGATGAAGAACCAGTCGGCCCCGGGCCGCTCGGCCTGCAGTTCGCGCACGGTGTCGATGGTGTAGGTGGGGCCGTTGCGCTGCAGCTCGCGGGCGTCGATCACGCAGCGTGGCTCGTCGGCCAGCAGCGCGGCCAGCATGCCGGCGCGGTGCTCGGGCGCGGCCATCGTGCGCCCGGCCTTCTGCCAGGGCGCGCCGGCGGGCAGCCAGCGCAGCTCATCGAGCGCCAGCGCCTGCACGGCCAGCCGGCCCAGCGCCAGGTGCGCCAGGTGGGGGGGGTCGAAGCTGCCGCCGAGCAAGCCGATGCGCGCAGCGCCCATCAAGCGCCGGCCAGTCCGGTCGGGCCCAGCCAATCCCGCGGGCGCAGGAAGTCGGTGTAGAGCCGCGCCTCGGGCGTGCCGGCCTCGGGCTTCCAGTCGTAGCGCCACTTCACGATCGGCGGCATCGACATCAGGATGCTCTCG
>JAURXG010000263.1 GCA_030654555.1 Aquabacterium sp. | reverse complement strand
GACCTGGGTGGCCATGGTCAAGGGGCTGGCCGCCGGCAGCGTGAACCTTGTGATCGCGCTGGCGCTGGGCGCAAGCCTGCCGATTCCGAGCGTGTTGGCAGGGTCGGCCGTGCTGGGCTTCTTCGCCTACGGCATCAGCCTGACCCTGTTCGTCGTCGCACTGCGACACCTGGGCACCGCCCGAACCGGGGCGTACTTTTCGGTGGCACCCTTCTTCGGTGCCTTGCTGGCTGTTGTCCTGCTGGGTGAGGCGATCACGCCGGGTCTGCTCGTCGCCGGTGCGCTGATGGCGCTGGGTGTGTGGCTGCACCTCAGCGAGAAGCATGGTCATCTGCATGTGCATGAGGCGATGGAGCACGAGCACGAGCATGACCACGACGCACACCATCTGCACCATGCGCCTGGGGAGGCGCCGTCTGGGCCGCACACGCATCGCCACCGGCATGCGCCGCTGAGCCACTCGCACGAGCACTTTCCGGACGAACACCACCGGCATTCGCACTGACGTCGCCGTCGCCAGTGACCGTCACGGACATGCGGCCCGCCAGCCCGAGTCAGCGTCGCGCGAGAGCAGGAGTGGCGAGAGGACGCAAGTCGTCGAAGCCGCGCTCAGACGGCCTGTGTGCCGCCACCACCCAACGCAGCACAAACTCGCCGCAGCCGGCCTTCGGCGTCGTCCGCAACAGTTCGCACGCCGGGCTTGCCCACAAGACCCACCATGATCTGCGGATCGAGGAAGCCCACCACGATGCGGCCGTGCGCCTCTTCACGAACAATCACGTTGCAAGGCAGCAGCAGGCCGATGTCCGGTTCGGCTTGCAGGGCCTGATGGGCGAGCGGCGGATTGCAGGCGCCCAGGATACGGTACGGCAGCATGTCCGCACCGAGCTTTTCCTTCATGGCGCGCTGGACGTCGATGTCGCTCAGCACACCGAAGCCTTCGGCCTTGAGCGCGGCTGTCGTTGTCGCCAGCGCTTCGTCGAACGACAGGCCCGTCAGGGTCGTAGTAAATCCGTACATGTCATGCCTTTCGCAGAAGGGCGGCCCGCAGGGCCAAGTCCCCAGGATGCTCCATCGCCCACGCAGGCCACCAGGGCGATCGAGCGGCGGAACATCAGTGTCCCATCAACTGGATCACCCAGAAGGTCAGGAAGCCACCGAACAGGACCAGGGTTGCCACCGGCTTCTCCTCCACCTCGTGGGCTTCCATCAGCAGTTCCTCGGTCACCAGGTAGAGCAGCGCGGCAGCACTGAAGGACAGCGTGCCTGCGAGCACGGCAGCCGACGCGCCGGCCAGCAGAACGCCGCCGAGCATGGCAAAGCCCAGTACCGTGAAATCCAGTGCGGCCGTCACACCCACGATGCGCCAACCGGCGATGCGATCGGATGCCACGGCCAGGCCGAGGAAGAGCAGCTCGACCGACAGGCCAAGTGCCAACACGGTGCCGGTCTCACTCCCCGCCGCAAAGCGTGCGCCGATGATGAAGCCGTCGGTAGCGACATCCACGAAGGTGGCCACCAGCAGACCCACAGCAGCCCCCTACGCAGCACCGCTGCCGTGGCCCTCCAATCGTGCGGTCCACAGCTTGAGCGCGTACATGAAGAGGCTGCCCGCCGCGAAGGCGCCCGGCACCACTTGCTTGGTGGCGTGCTCCTTGCCGATGTCCGGCAACGTTTCACTGCCAATGCCGCCAGGATGCCCCCCGCTGCGAAGTGCTGGATGAGACTGCGCACCTGGTGCGACGGTTTCCAAAGCGCCGCGAGTGCCCCTCCTGAGACGGCGCCGCCGGCCGGGATGGCCATGATGAGCAAGGCGTGAGAGTTCATGGTTCTGACTGATCCTAAATCCGGCAGTTGCCCCGTGAGTGGCAGCCCCTGACCCGGCTTCGGCGACCTGATGACTGGTGCGATGCGGTCGCTGATGTAGCGCAGTAAGCAGCCCCAACGGTCGATGTCTTTGAACTGCTCCGCAGCAGCCTTGACGTGCTGCAGGGCCGTGCCGATGTTGGCGATCAGCTTGCGCAGAACGTCGGCCCTGCCGTGCATGGGCGTCCGGTACAGCGTGGTCTGGTTGGCGTGGCTGGCCGCCTTGCCCACCGCAGCCAGCAGCAGCGGGCGGCTGGTGATGGCCTCCAGCCTGCCTGTCGGATGCGCTGCCGTGCAGTACCAACTCCACCAGTTGTATACCAGCGCACACGCCCGGGCCACGGTCTGGCAGCGGTTGATGTCCTGCGTGGTGAACCCATCCAGGCCCCATTGGTTCTTCAACTCGTCGAAGGCGTTTTCGGCATCGGCCCGGTCCCGGTAGAGCTGCCCGATGGACTCCAGCGGGTAGGCCACGTCCGTCACCAGCACCGCGTACTCCCAGAGCTTGTCGCCCTCGTGCACGCTGGGCCCGGCCAGGTCCAGCCGCAGCTGCTTGCCGTCCACGCGCCGCTCGCGGGCAATGCCACCCCGGATGCGCTGGCGCAGGATGACGACCCGGTGCCTTTTGCTCCAGCCGTGCAGTTGCAACTGGGCCTCCTCCATCTGACAGCCCTGGTTGTCCGCACGGCTCCAGTCCTGGCGGGCGAACTGCTACGCCACCAGGCGCTGCACGTTCTTCGTCTGCCTCAGTCGCAGCAGGTAGGGCTGTTGGCACTCTTCCAGCGTCAGCAGGATGCCTTCGTTGCCGTAGCCGGAGTCGCCACGCACCAGCGCGGGCCGGCGTTCGCAAAGTTCATCGAGCAGCCGGCCCAGCGCCGCCTTGGCGTGCCCGCTGGTGTGCTGCTTGCCCGAACTGACCTGCACATCCAGCACCAGGCGCAGATTGCTCACCAAGAAGGTGTGCAGCACGTCGCTGGGCCGCATCGGCTTGCTCGGGTTGTAGCCAATCTCCGCGCCTTCCTGCCGCCCATACAGCGGCTTGATGCTCGCATCGATGTCCAGTACCCAAGAACGGTCCAGTGCCTCGCGCACCGAGTGCATCAGGCTCGGGCGCATCCAGACCGCGCTGGCTGTCTCGTCGATGCGCTCCAGCGCCCGGCGCAGCGCGTCCTCGCTGACCACCTTGTTCATCCCCAGCGCCTGGGCAGCCACCGCATCGCCACGCAGCGCCGTGATGTGCGCATACCGGCGGAGGCACGCCAGCAGCCCGAGCATGAGCGTGCCCAGCACGTCGCGCTTGTCCGGGGCGTTGCCGCTGCAGTAGGACAGCGGGCAGCCTGACACCCAGCGCTCGAAGACCCCGGTGGCGGCCAGGAACTCGGCGAAGAACACCAGCTGGCCGTGCGGCGTGGCCGCCGCGCCTTCGTCCCAGCGCACGTGCATGCGCCCGCCCAGCGTGTCCACCACCTGCGGCGACTGGTCGTCATCGACCATTTGGCGCCCCGCCAGCGCCCTGCGTTTGGCTTCACCCATCGGGTGAGTGTGCCAAGATCGGCCAAACCCGCCCCAGTGCTGGATCAGCGGCCCATCAGGCGCGGGCAACTGCCGAATTTAGGGTCAGAGTCGCCACGAGACTGAAGCGCACCGCGCGCTTTGGCCCCGGACTGCATCAGCTGGTTCAACGATTCGGGTACTGAAGGTCAGCGCGCCGGTTCTGCGCCCATGCCGACTCATCATGGCCTGACGACTTCGGCTTCTCACTGCCCCAACTGACTGCCTCCATCTGGGCATCCTTGACACCGAAGATCTTGAGCGCCTGCCGGACGGACTCGGCTCGCTTCTGACCGAGTGCCAGGTTGTACTCGGCGCTGCCGCGCTCGTCAGTATTGCCTTCGATCTTGATGACCAACTTTGGATTGGCAGCCAGGTACTTGCCGTGCCGCTCAACCAGACCGTTGAACTCTGGCTTCACGAGAGCAATGTCGAAGTCGAAGTAGACGCTGCGACCGGTCGAAATGTCGCTCTTCGGATCAAGGTAGGCCGGCAGCGATACCGTGGCCACGGTAGATGCCGGCGTAGGCTTGGCTGCTGCGGCGGGCGCAGGGACTGCCGGCGGAACAGGCGCCGGTGCTGCTGCAGCAGGCCTGGCTGCCGGCGCCGGTGTTGCAACGGGAGTGCTGCTGCAGGCACCCAGCAAAGCAGCAAGGGCAAGCAGCAGCGCGTATGTCTTGGCAGTTCGCAATTGTGATCTCCGGTCAAGCCAAGCCCATCGTGCGGATGCGCGACGCATGCGGACGCCCTCTAGGCCCCGTTATCAGGAATTTTGGCGAGAGGCACCGTGTGGCGACAGTGCCGGTTGTCATGACCTGCCATGACCTTCGTCACGGGCAGCGTGTCCCGACCACCTCCTGCCCCTCGACCTCGCCGACCCAGAGGCGTCACCTTGAACAAGACGTCGGCGGCTTTACCGACAGCAGGTTGATCGCCTACTGGTCACTGGCTTGACGTTGCGATTTAACTTCATCGCCAGTCTCTCGAATGACTTCCTCTCGGCCTCGCAGGGCCCTCAGCAGCAACATCGCGACCGAGGCACCGACTGCGGCCGCGCCCATCGGGTTGTCGGCGACGAGGTTGCCCAATTGCTGCAGGGCTTCGGGACTGACCTGTTCGACGAACCGAACCAGTTCTCCAATCTGTTCCTTCGAGTAGCGCACCAGGTCATTGACCGGAATGGCCGCATCGCGGAAGTTCCAACGCCGAAGCAGTGATGCGAAGGCCCCTGATGCCAACGCGGCCAGGTCGAGTCACCCGAACGGGCGAAGCAGACCCGCGCGCATCCTGGCCCGCGTCGGCGCGCCGGACTCCGAATGCAGGCGGGGCGCCAGTCCCGCCACTCTGGAGCGCTGCCTTCCGGTGGCCATGGTCGCTGCCGTCGGGCTGTAGCGCATCACGCCGATCTGCAGCTCGTCATCGAACTCGTCTGACATGCATCTCGTGCTTGTGGTCGATCTCCGACATGGAGTGCGGGACTGCCGATGCGGCCCCGTGAATGTGGCCGATGCGGCCGATCGACGCGAGATCCCGGCCTGCCCGACGGCGTCTTGGCAGCAGCGTCCCCGGCCCATCGAAGGCGCCATCACCTTGCCCTTCTGCACCCGGGCAGTCCGACTCTTCGTCAGCGCTTGATTGCGAGCACCAGCACACCAGCCGCGACCATCGCTATGCCTGTCCACTCGCGCAGCGTAGGCCGTTCACCCAGGAACGCGAATGCAAAGATCGCAACAAGCACCAGGCTCAGCTTGTCGACCGGTGCGACCTTCGATGCCTCTCCGATCTGGAGGGCACGAAAATAGCAGACCCAGGAAGCACCGGTGGCCAGACCGGAGAGCCCGAGAAACAACCATGTCTTTGGGGACAGCAGCAACGGGTTGCTCCACTTGCCCGCAAACCAGACAAAGCCGAACAACACGACGATGATGATTGCGGTGCGAACCAGGGTCGCCAGGTCGGAGTCCACGCCCCGGATGCCGATCTTGGCGAAGATGGCGGTCAGGGCTGCAAACACGGCAGACAGGACCGCCCAGAAGGCCCAACTGTTCGACGATGTCATGGCGGTGGCTCGGTTGATCACGTTGCCCCGAGCTTAGCGGCGGCACCGGGCTGCAGCTCGCCGGCATGGTCACGTCATGCCGCATGGTGGGCCTCAGGCACCTCGTCCGCTTGGGCAGTGCCGAGACCCACCATTTTCCGAATGGCCTCGGTATCGCCGTGCGCACCGATCGACCAGACCCTGTCGTGCAGTGATCGCAACGTTGATCGATGACCGACGCTGACGACGGTGGTTGCAGGGCAGCACTGCTTCAATCCCCGATAGAGGGCTTGCTCGGCAGCTTCGTCGAGTGCAGAAGTTGACTCGTCGAGGAAGACCCAGTCCGGGCAATGCAGGAACACCCGCGCAAAGTGGATACGCTGCTGCTCACCCGGCGAGAGGATCGAGGCCCACCGCTTGTGTGCATCGAGCTCACCGACATGGCCACCGAGGCCCGCCCAGCGCATGGCATAGACCATGTCGCGGACGCTGAAATCTGCGGCCTCGCCTGGATAGGCCAGCACCTCGCGCAGCGAGCCGGCTGGCAAATAGGGGCGCTGCGGCACGAACATCAATCGTGCGCGCTCGGGCAGGTGGATGATGCCCTCGCCTTCGCGAGACAAGCCTGCCAGCGCGCGCATGAGCGTGCTCTTGCCGCTTCCCGAGGGCCCTGCGATCAACAGGCTGGCACCGGCATCCATGCGTTGATCCACCCCTTGAACAAGTACCTGCCCGTCGGGTGCCAACACGCTCACCCCGGCGATATCAATGATGTCCTTGGCATGTGTCAAGTGCTCGATGCCCGAGGCCTCCGCCTGGCTGGCTTCGGCATCGGTGGCTGCGCGGAAAGCAGTCAGCCGATTGACCGTCGCGCGCCAATCCGCCAAGCGGGGGTAGGCATCGATGAACCAGCTCAATGCACCCTGGACCTGACCAAAGGCCTGGGCGGTCTGCATCAGGCCACCGAGTTGAATCCCGCCTGCGAAGTAGCGCGGGGCGGCCGCCAGTATCGGAAAGACATTGGCGACCTGCCCGTAACCCGCCGAAAACCAGGTGAGCCGCTTGGTGGTGCGGATCAGTCCGGTCCAGTTGGCGCGGACCGCATCGAAAGCAGCGCTCAGGCGGGCACGCTCACGCGGCTCGCCCCGGGACAACGCGACGGCTTCGGCATGGTCGCGCAGTTGCACCAGCGCATACCGGAAATCGGCCTCGACTTGCTGCTGCTGCCCGTTCAGTCCCACCAGCGGCCGACCGAGCCGCTGCACGACCCAGGTGCCGATCAAGGAATAGGCCAATGCCACCCACACCATGTAGCCCGGCACGTCGACGCCCTGGCCGATGGGCACGGTCAGCGTCCCCGACAGGCCCCACAGGATGCCCACGAAGGACAGCAGCGTCACCGAAGCGTTGAGCAGCCCCAGACCGATATCCAGTGTTGACGACACGAAGCCACGCGCATCCTCGGCGATGCGCTGATCCGGGTTGTCGATCCGATCAACTGCCCTGCCGCCCAGCCGGTACGCTACACCGGGCTGCAACCAGCGACCTTGCAGGTCACGGGTGAACCAGGTGCGCCAGCGCATGAACAACAGTTGCTGCAGGTACTGCCGGTAGACCGCCACGGCGATGAATACGATGGCCAGCAAGCCGAACATGCCCAACTGGCGCCAGAAACCCGGCAGGTCGTGGTTCTGCAGGGTGTTGTAGAAGCTGTTGTTCCAGTTGCTGAACTGGACGTTGAGCCACACGCTCCCCAAGGTCAGCGCGATCACCGACGCAAGCAGCAGCCAGGCCCGGCGTTCCTGCTTGTCGGCCCAGAAGGGGCGCGACAGGGCCCAGGCTTCGCCGAGGATCTTGCCGACACCCCCCGAGACCCGGTTGCCGGGAATTTCTCTCACCGGTTCAGGGAGGGCCAGCATGCTCAAGCTCCGTGACGGTCGAACCGCGGCCAGGCTTCAAGTGATCGCGAACGCAAGCACCACCGCCCCGAGCGCGAGCAGTCCGAGCCCGGCGATGAACACCGTTTCGGCGTAACCCTCGAAGCAAGTTCCATGGCGGCGCGACCGCATCGACATGAACGAGAGCACGGCACTGGCCAGGGACACCAGCGCGTCCACCGCCATCAGCTTGTCGACCACCACGCGCCGCGTGCCCACTGGCCCGAGCAGGCTGATGTACAGCGTGGTCAGGCACACGCCGATCATCGTCGCCGATGTCGGCAGGATGTGCGCGGACAAACCGTTGCCGGCCGTTCGAACTGAACGAGCGGCCGGCGCGCTGGGCGCCTGCTCGGCAGGCTCGCTCAAGACTTCGACTCACCAGTACCCGCCGGCCAGAGGAACACCGCCTTTGCCGGGTGCCCCGGTTTCACGATCGCCTTCTCGTGCAGCGTCTTGCCAGCGAAGGTCGCATCGATGCTGTAGTGGCCGGGGGCCAGCTTCGCGAGCAGGAACGGCGCAGCAGCGGTCAGGTCCAGCGCCGTGTGACCCTTGGCATCGCGCACGAGCACCTTGACGTTCGCCGCGAAGTCGACGCGCTTCTTGTCCTTCACGGCGAACTCCAGCGTCAGCGGCCAGTGTCTGGCCTCGCCTTCGATGGCCCGGGCCTCGTCCTGACCGATGCCGCCGCTCAGGTACTCGACCGTGCCGCTCTTCTGGACCGGCGGCTGGATGGACGCAGCCTGCGCTGCGGTCGCGCCCATGGCAATGGCCACGAGCGCGCCCGCGAGCAAGGTTCTGGAATGGATGGATCTCATGAGACATCTCCTGGTTGAAGTGGAGGAGCGGCGAGGAATCTCAGTGCGCCGCTCCGGGCACTGCCTTCGCGCCATGCACCCATCAGCCGATGCGCACGGGCACGAAGATCTTGTTGCCGTCGCGCTGGACCAGCAGCGCCACCGACTTGTCGGACTTGGCCACGGCCTGGCGCACCTGGTCAATGCTCTTGACCGGCGTGCCGTTCACCGCCATCAGCACGTCGCCCGCCTGCACGCCGGCCAATGCAGCCGGGCCGCCTGCATCCTCGATGAGCAGGCCGTCCACGCCGGCCTCACGCTGCTCCTGTGGCTGCAGCGGGCGCAGTGCCAGCCCGAGCTTGCCCTTGCCAACGGCGTCGTCGGCCTTCGCAAGCTGGGCCTTCTTGTCGCTGGCGTCACCCAGCCGGGCCGTCAGCTCCTCGCGCTTGCCCTGTCGCCACACCTCCAGCGTCACCTTCTCGCCGGGCGCGGACTGCCCGATCAGGGCCGGCAGGTCACCTGAGGCGATGATGGCTTGGCCATTGACCTTGCGAATCACGTCGCCTGTCTTCAGCCCCGCCTGGTCGGCGGGCCCGCCCGTATCGACGTTGGACACCAGCGCGCCTTCGGGCTTGTCGAGCTTGAAGGAATCAGCCAGCGTCTGGTTAACCTCCTGGATCGCAACGCCCAGGCGCGCGTGACTGGCCTTGCCGGTTGCCACGATCTGGTCCTTGATCTTGGTCGCCAGGTCGATCGGGATGGCAAAGGATAGGCCCTGGTAGCCACCGGTGCGGCTGTAGATCTGCGAGTTGATGCCGATCACCTCGCCACGCGTGTTGAACAGCGGCCCGCCCGAGTTGCCCGGGTTGACGGCCACGTCGGTCTGGATGAACGGAACGAAACTGTCGTCGGGCAGCGAACGGCCCTTCGCACTGACGACGCCGGCGCTGACACTGTTCTCGAAGCCGAAGGGCGAACCGATGGCCAGCACCCATTCCCCGACCTTCAGGTCACGCGAACTGCCCATCGGCACCACGGGCAGGTTCTTGGCGTCGATCTTGAGCACGGCCACGTCCGTCTTCGGGTCCGAGCCCAGCACCTTGGCCTGGAACTCGCGCCGGTCGGTGAGCTTGACCATCACATCCTTGGCATCGCGCACGACGTGGGCGTTGGTCAGGATCAGGCCATCGGCGCTGACGATGAAGCCCGAGCCCTGGCCCCGCACCGGCATTTCGCGCTGGCCCGGCTGGCCGCCGTTGGGACCCTGGAAGCGCCTGAAGAACTCGAAGAACGGGTCGTTCGGGTCCAGGCCCTGCGGGCCGCGGCGCTGCGCCGCCGGCGCCTCGTCGGCATCGCTGGCCGCCTGCTTCATGCCGCTGACGCTGATGTTGACCACCGCCGCGCCGTTGCGCGCGGTGATCTGGGAGAAGTCGGGCGCGCCGACAGCGGTCGTGCCTGCGCCCACCGGCGCATTCATGGACGGGCCGGCCAACGCGGTGGCGGTGGAAGTGGCCGCGCGGGCATGCGTGGTGGACACGAAGGTCGCGCCCGCACCGCCCAATACGCCGGCGGCGACCAGTGCGAGAACAAGGCGGGTCGGGGTCATCGAATGTGTTGTCATGAAAACTCCTGGAAGGGAACAGTGGTTGAACACAGACTCAATGTCGGGCCGGACACTTAGACAGTTCTTAATCGGCTGGCTCTCGTGACGTCAGCGCCGCTGCCGATGCGCGACCATTCCCGCTTCAGCGCAAGCCCCGGAGCACCCGCTGCAGCCCCGCTTCGAACGTGCGGGCGAGCCGGGCCACGTTGGCCGCGTGCGAGAACTCCGTCATCAGTGCGGACGGCATCGGCGTCGTGACGGTGGTCACGCCACCCCGGTCGTGCATCGAGATCCGGCACGGCAGCACGTGGGCCAGTCCGGGATCGATGTCGATGAGTTGTGCGGCCAGGCGCGGATTGCAGACCTCGTAGACGCGGCAGTTCTGCTCGGGCGCCATGCCCTTGGCCTGCAACAAGCGCCCGAAATCGTGCACCTGCAGGATCGCGAGATCATTGGCGGCGATGCTGCCTTCGAGTTGCAGGGCTACCTCGTCGAAGGGACGGTCGCACACCACGGAAAGGGTCGACTCGCCGCGAATGAAGGCCTCGGCCTTCAGCGCCTCGAAGGAGGCGGGCTCTCTGCGTTGACGCATGGTTTGCTCCTCTGAGCGAGGGTGTCGCTCTTGGTGCCAAGATGGTGGGCGCCAACAGTTAGACAGGACTTAAAGCCAAGCTCGGTCTGTGCTGGGACCGATGGGTCGGCCAAACAGTCTGGCAGCGAAGAGATCCGGCGGAAGTTGATCGGTCCTTGCATGGCGAGGGCGATCAGCTTCCCTGTTCGAAGACGTTGCAACCTCACACCAGCCGCGCCGCATCCAGTGCGGACCTGCGCCTTTCGGCCCCGGTCATGTAGACGACCAGGCCGAGGATCACCGTCAGGAACAGCGCGCTGGTGCCGACCGTCCCCAGGCCCAGGCCCCCGTTGCTCGCCGGCTGCGACAGCAGGTCGCCGAAAGACGCACCGAACGGACGCGTCAAGATGTAGGCGAGCCAGAATGCGAGCACGGCGTTCAGCTTGAACACGAGGTGCGCCAGGGTCACGAGCGCGATGCCGGCGCCGAATGCAATGGCCGAGTACAGGTAGCCGAGCTTCAACGTCTCTGCCACCAGATCACCTGCCGCCGTGCCCAATGCGAACGTGAACAGGATGGCGGCCCAGTAGAAAGATTCACGGCGCGTGGTGAAGATCGAGTGGATCGACAAGGTCTTCTCGACGGCAAACCAGGCGGCGAAAGTGGCCGCCAATGCAATCGCGAATATCGTCGTCGTCACCTGCAGCGGCACACCGAAGTGGTCGGTGATGTTGTCGGTGATCAAGGTCCCCACGACGCTGATCAGGACCACCGCGACCCAATAGATCCATGGCACGTAGCGGTCCTTGCGGAACTGGCCGACGAGGGCCGCGACGAGCAGTGCGGCCATCAGGATCGAGGTGTTGGTCAGGCCGAGATTCAGGTTGGTGTTCAGGAAGTCCGCCGCCGTCTCGCCGACGGTGGTGGCCATGATCTTGATGACCCAGAAGTACAGCGTGACCTCCGGCACCTTGTTGAGCAGGCGTTCGGGGGACGCGGGTTCGATCTTGTTCATTGAATGCCCTCTTGGACGCAGAGTGGAGGAGACAGCACCCACGCTATCGGGCGGTGACTTATCAGGCCCTTAAGCCCGATGCTGGGTGCCGTTTCCCAGCGGGCTCGCACTCAGGCGCCGACGTCGAACGGCGAAGCCTTGGACTTCGAACCGATGGACTGGCCCAGCTTGTTGAGCGCGCCGCCCAGCGACTCGAATCCCTTGGCGACCTCGTCCTTGGCCCAGACGCCGCCGCTGGCGAGCTTGTCCCCGACGCTGCGGGCCTCCGTGACGCCGGTGGTAGCGGCCGACTTCGCTTCGGCACCCGTCCAGGTGGCCGCGCTTTCAAGCCCCTGGGCGGCCGCCTTGAGCTCGTAGCCCGCCTGGTCATAGGCCTTGTGTGCCCACGACTCGGCGGCCTTGGCGCGGTGCGCCAGCGCCAGTGCGTGATTGGCATTGGCGAAGGCCGTGTCCATGTCCTTCTCGGCCTTGAGCGCGCCCTTGTCGAGAGCCTTCGCCGTCTTCTCCAGTTCGGCACCCGCGGCGTCCAGCCCCGTCTTGGCTTGGCCCACGGCCCGTGCCGACTCCAGCCGCACATAGGCCGCCGCCTTGCGAACCTCGGTGGCCGCGGCTTTGTAGTCCTTCTTGGCGAAGGCCTCGACCGCCGCACCGAAGTGCCGCTGGGGCTCATCGGCGACCGGGTACCACCCCGTCACGTCCGTCACCAGCCAGCGGCGCTCCATGTCAGCGCGCGCGGCCTTGTCCAGCGTCTTGTCGAGCGCGCCGGTGCTGACCACCTTGCCCGCCTTGATCTGCGCGGCCGTGGCATCGAGCTTCTTCGTCAGTGCCACCATCCGCGTGTGCGTCTCGCGGGCCAGCTTCATGTCGGCCGCTGCGCGCTGCCGGTCGACACGGCCCGCGCGATCGGCCTGGGCCTCCAGCGCACGCGCCGCGGTCGTCATGGCTTCGGCCGCCTTGGCATTGTCCTTCTTGGCCAGTGCGGTGCGGGCATTCGCCAGCGCCTGGCTGACATCGTCGAGCACCGGCGTGTAGGTGGCGTCGTCGTACTCGATCCATTCGGTGGGCGACTTAGCCACGACGGGCGCCTTAGGGAAACGCTGATTTATCCGGGCTGACCGCGATGCGCGGTGGGCGCGGGGTAGTCAAGATCACGGCATGAGCCAACGCAGCTTTGCCAGCGCCGAATACGCGATGAAGAAGAAGCGCACACGGCGCGAGAAGTTTCTC
>JAURXG010000257.1 GCA_030654555.1 Aquabacterium sp. | reverse complement strand
GGTCCGGTTGAGCGAATGGTTAGGCGTCTCTCTCGCAACCACTAGAACTATATTTCTAGGTGTGCTTGATGAAAGAGCAGTTCCATTCTTTTGGAATACTCCGCTGGATTCTGGTGAGTGAACTCCGGACTGGCATGATTTAGAATGTATCCGGTGATGAACCTTGTGAGAATCTTCGCTTCACTTTCGACTCTAGTCGCGAGTTCAATTATCGGAATAAAGCCTGCCTCTTCTTGATCGTCCGGCCAACCGTGCAACTGAACCCATCTGTGAATTAGTGTGTGGCGATCATCTAAATAACGTGTAATTCGTTCGGCGAAGTCCGGAGCAATATTACCGCCAGCGGAGAGTAATTTAACCATGTTCATGGTTGGAGTCTTAAAAACTCCGACTGACAGTTGACCCTGTGTTTTGTCAAAGTATCCTGGCTCGGTGTTCATCCTCCAGAACTCATAGATCGGGCCGAGCGCAGTTTCGAATAACTGTGAATAGAAGACCGCTCTACCAATAGCGGCGTAGGCTATTTGCATTTGAGACGCCTAACGTGATATCGACCTCAGACCAACGTGCCATCAGTGGCAATGTCTGGAGTCAGATGGCTAGGACTTTCCATTTGTACTGTCCATTGGTGGTGAGATAAGAAGGACGCGGTCGAGCAACTGCAGGCGGCTGGCGGCGCGTTTGCTCATCAGCCATGCGCCGGTGTCGGGATCCCACTGCGCGCCCATCGCGCAGGCGGCCATCCTGAGGGGGGTTTCACTGAGGTGTATGCGCACCAGCACCGTGGCTGCATGGGGCGCCGGCGGCCTGACCGAGATCGGGCCCTCGTCCACCACCAGTTCGACGGTCGTGTAGCGCCGCCCGCGCTGCGGGTCTTGGCGATAGCGCACGCAGACCAGCGCGTCGCCGTAGCGCTGCGCCAGTTTCTTGGTGCCCGGCTGATCGGGCGCCAGGCGCTTGACGATACGGGTCCGGGTCAGGTCGTTGGCATCGCCCATCACAGGTTCTCGCGTCGTGCCTGGCTGCAGACCGTGCGGTGGTTCGAGGGCATCCCGGCTCGGTGCGTCTGCGGATCGGCCGCAGGGCGATAGCGCAGTTGTGAGCGGGCGGATCGTTCCGGTGGCTTGCGATACAGGCGGTTTGATTGGATACTGTTGTTTTATACAGTAACACGCCTGCCGGTGTATGACCATGGCCATGAGTGACATGCCGCCTCCCGTACGGCTGCTGGATCAACTGCGCAACCAGATCCGCTATCTTCACTACAGCATACGGACGGAGCACGCCTACGTCCATTGGGTGCGCGCCTTCGTTCGCTTTCATGGCTTGCGCCATCCGGCCGAGTTGGGCGGTGCCGATGTCGAGGCCTTCCTGGCCTGGCTGGCGACCGACCGCAACGTGGCGGTGTCCACCCACAAGCAGGCCTTGTCGGCGCTGCTGTTCCTGTACCAGAAGGTGCTGGGGCTGTCGGTGCGGTGGATGGAGGAGATCAACCGCCCGCAGCGCCCGCCGCGCCTGCCGGTGGTGCTGTCGCATGACGAGGTGGCGCGGGTGCTGGCGGCGCTGCCCGACGAGCATCGGCTGTTCGGTCAGCTGCTCTATGGCACCGGCATGCGCCTGCTCGAGGGCCTGCGACTGCGGGTGAAGGACATCGAGTTCGACCGGCGTGCCATCGTCGTGCGCGAGGGCAAGGGCGGCAAGGACCGCATCGTGATGCTGCCCGCTTCGCTCGATCAGCCGCTGCGCGCCCAACTGGCCGCCGCCCACGCGCTGTGGACGGCCGATCGCGCCGCGGGGGTGGCCGGCGTGCAGGTGCCGAATGCGCTCGATCGCAAGTACCCGCGTGCGCCCTTGTCGTGGATGTGGTTCTGGGCGTTTCCGCAGGCCACCTTGTCGGACGATCCGCGCGGCGCGGGCGTGCGCCGCCACCACCAGCTCGAACAATCGTTCCAGCGCGCCTTCAAGCGGGCGGTGCAGGCCGCCGGCCTCAGCAAGCCGGCCACGCCGCACACGCTGCGCCACTCGTTCGCCACCCATCTGCTGCTGGGCGGCTACGACATCCGCACGGTGCAAGAGCTGCTGGGCCATTCGGATGTGAGCACCACCATGATCTACACCCATGTGCTCAAGCTGGGGGGCGGCGCGGTGCGCAGCCCGGTCGATCACCTGATGGGCTGGTCGCCCGAGCGGGTCTGGCCTGGCGCCGCTGCGTCGACACCGGGCGGGCGCATGCCGCCGCCGCCACCGGCCTGGCCCCCTGCCGGCCCGAACGCCGGCCCGAACGCCGGCCCGCGCGCCGAACCCCATCCGGGCCTGCCCCCGGGTTCGTTCCCCGCCCTGCGGCCTGGCCGTCCGCCGCGCGCCCGTGAGCCCGAGGCCGTCTACGCCGTCAAACCCGGCCCACCGCCATGCTTCCCGGCTACGCCGAGCTGCACTGCCGCAGCAGTTTCAGCTTCCTGACCGGGGCTTCGCGGCCCGAGGAGCTGGTGCTCGAAGCCCAGCGCCGCGGTTATGCCGCGCTGGCGATCACCGACGAGTGCTCGCTGTCGGGCGTGGTGCGTGCGCATGAAGAGGCGCAGCAATGCCGGCTGCCCCTGATCATCGGCGCGCAGATGAACCTGTCACCGGCCCCGGGCGGCGATGGCGTGCTGCTGTCCGGCCACGCGGCGCCATGCCTGGGGCTGCTGGCGATGACCCGGCGCGGCTACGGCAATCTGGCCCAGTGGATCAGCGTGGCCCGTCGCCGCGCGCCCAAGGGTCGCTACCTGGCCTATGCCTCGGATGTCGAAGGCCGGGTGCCGAACGCGCCCTTCCTGGCGGGGCTGTCGGATTGCTTCGTGATCCTGCTGCCGGCGCCAGGCCAGCCTTTCGAGACCGTGTTCGCCCATGCGATGTGGCTCAAGACCTGGTTCGGCAGCGATCGCAGCGCCATCGCCATCGAGCTGCTCGGCCGCCCGCACGATGCCCTGCGGCTGGAGGTGCTGCCGCGCGTGGCCGCGCTCAGCGGCCTGCCGCTGGTGGCCTGTGGTGATGTGCTGATGCACGCCCGCTCGCGCAAGCCGCTGCAGGATGCGCTGACCGCCACCCGCGTGGGCCGGCCGGTGGCCGACTGCGGCTTTGCGCTGCAGCCCAATGCCGAGGCCCATCTGCGCTCGCGCTCGCGCCTGGCCGCGCTGTATGCGCCCGAGTGGCTGGCGGCCACGCTGGCCATCGCCGCGCGCTGCCGCTTCTCGCTCGCCGAGCTGCGCTACGAGTACCCGCGCGAGATCGTGCCGCCCGGCCACACGCCGGCCAGCTGGCTGCGTGCGCTCACCGAGTCGGGGGCGTTGCGGCGCTTTCCCGACGGCGTGCCGATGTCGGTGCGGGCCACCGTCGAGCACGAGCTGGCGCTGATCACCCAGCTCGGTTTCGAGCCCTATTTCCTCACGGTGGCCGACATCGTGCAGTGGGCGCGCGGGCAGGGCATTCTTTGCCAGGGCCGCGGCAGTGCGGCCAATTCGGTGGTGTGCTTCTGCCTGGGCGTCACCGAGGTGAACCCCACGCACGACAAGATGAACCTGCTGTTCGGCCGCTTCATCAGCGCCGAGCGCAACGAGCCGCCCGACATCGACGTCGATTTCGAGCACCAGCGCCGCGAGGAGGTGATCCAGTACATCTACCGCAAGTACGGCCGCCACCGCGCCGCGCTCACTGGCGTGATGATCAGCTACCGGCCGCGCTCGGCACTGCGCGACATCGGCCGCGCGCTGGGCATCGACCTCGACCGCATCGCCGCGGTGTCGCGTGGCCAGCACTGGTTCGACGGCCGCACCATTTCGCCCGAGCGGCTGCGCGAGCAGGGGCTCGATCCCGATTCGCTGGTCTGTCGACAGTGGGTGGCGCTGACGCAGCAGCTGATCGGCTTTCCGCGCCACCTCAGCCAGCACCCGGGCGGCTTCGTCATCGCCCGCGACGACATCTCGCGCCTGGTGCCGGTGGAAAACGCCGCGATGGCGCAGCGCACCGTGATCCAGTGGGACAAGGACGACCTCGACGCGCTGGGGCTGATCAAGGTCGACATCCTGGCGCTGGGCATGCTCAGCGCCATCAAGCGGGCGCTGGCGATGGTGGGCGACAAGCTGGGACGAACCGCCCCCGCCAGCCCGGCCGAGGGGGTGGGCAGCGCCAACGTCGCGGGCCTGGCCTTCACGATGCAGGACGTGCCGCCCGACGATGCCGGCGTGTACGACATGCTGTGCCGCGGTGACAGCATCGGCACCTTCCAGGTCGAGAGCCGCGCCCAGATGAGCATGCTGCCGCGGCTCAAGCCGCGCTGCTTCTACGACCTGGTGATCGAGGTCGCCATCGTGCGGCCCGGGCCGATCCAGGGCGGCATGGTGCACCCCTACCTGCGCCGCCGCTCGGGCGAGGAGCCGGTCGATTACCCCAACCCCGAGGTGGAGCGGGCGCTGGGCCGCACGCTGGGCGTGCCGATCTTCCAGGAGCAGGTGATGCAGCTGGCCATGCTGGCCGCCGACTTCACCCCCGGCGAGGCCGTCAGCCTGCGCCGCGCGATGGCCGCCTGGAAGCGCATGGGCGGACTCGGCCCCTTCCACCAGCGGCTGGTGGGCCGCATGGTCGAGAAAGGCTACGACCCGGCCTATGCCGAGCGCATCTTCAAGCAGATCGAGGGCTTCGGCGAGTACGGCTTCCCCGAGAGCCATGCCGCCAGCTTTGCGCTGCTGGTCTACGTCAGCGCCTGGCTCAAGCACCACCACCCCGATGCCTTCCTGGCCGCGCTGCTCAACAGCCAGCCGATGGGCTTCTACGCCCCGGCGCAGCTGGTGCGCGATGCGCGCGAGCACGGCGTGCAGGTGCTGCCGGTCGACGTGCTGCACAGCGAGTGGACCACCGAGTTGGAAGATCAGGGCGCCGGCCCGCCTGCCGCACCGGGCGCGGGCCCGCCTGCCGCAGCCGGCCTGCGCCCGGTGCGCCTGGGCCTGAACCGCCTGATCGGCCTGGCCGAGGCCGACGCCCGGCGCCTGCTGGCCGCGCGCAGCGCACTGGCGCCGGGCGAGCGTTTCGCCAGCGTCGAAGACCTGGCCCGCCGCGCCGCGCTGGATGCCCAGGCGCTGCAGCTGCTGGGCCGCTCCGATGCGCTGCGCTCGCTGGTCGATCACCGCCACCAGGCCGCCTGGGCGGTGCGCGGCATCGACACCCGCGCCACCGCGCTGCTGCGCGACACCCGCACCCACGAGGCGCCGGCGCTGCTGGCCGCGCCTGCTGCCGGCGAGGCGCTGCTGGCCGACTACCGCAGCACCGGCCTGTCGCTCACCGCCCATCCGCTGGCGCTGCTGCGCGCCGAGCTGGCGGCGTTTCGGGTGCAGCCGGCCGCCGTGCTGGCGCTGTGCCGCCACGGCCAGCTGGCCCGCGCCTCGGGCCTGGTCACCCACCGCCAGCGGCCCGAGACCGCCAAGGGTGTCGTCTTCGTCACGCTCGAGGACGAGACCGGCGCGGTCAACGTGATCGTCTGGCCCACCGTGGCCCAGGCGCAGCGCACGCCGCTGCTGGCGGCCACGCTGCTCACGGTGTATGGCGTGTGGCAGCGCGAGGGTGAAGTGCGCCACCTGATCGCCCAGCGGCTGGTCGACCACTCGGCGCTGCTGCACGGCCTGGTCAGCAAGAGCCGCGATTTCCATTGACCCCTGACCAGGCGCGGGCGGCCGTGCGGCGCCTCGCCGAAAATGCGCCCATGAACCCCGCCGCCACGTCCCTGCTGCCCGACACCCTGCAATGGCTGCCCGCCGCCGGCCGGCCTGAGCAACTGATGATCCTGCTGCACGGCTGGGGCGCCAGCGCGGCCGACATGGCGCCGCTGGCGCGCACGCTGCAGCGCGAGTTTCCACAGGCTGCCTTGCTGGCGCCCGAGGGCTTCGAGCCGGTCGACAGCGGCCTGGCCGGCCGGCAGTGGTTCTCGCTGGACGGCATCACCGAAGACAGCCGTGCCCCGCGCGTGGCCGCTGCACTGCCGCGCCTGGCCGACTGGCTGCGCGCCGCGCAGGCCGCCACCGGCCTGGGCCCGGCGGCCACCGCGCTGGTGGGCTTCTCGCAGGGCGCGATCCTGTCGCTCGAGTTGGTGCAGCGGCACGACGGCATCGCCGGCCGTGTGCTGTCGTTCTCGGGCCGCTACGCCACGCTGCCCGAGCAGGCGCTGGCGCACACCACGTTGCACTTCTTCCACGGCGCCACCGACACGGTGATCCCCGCGATGCAATCGCGCCTGGCGATGGAGCGGCTGGCCGCGCTGCAGGGCGACGCCACCATCGACATCGCTGCCGGTGTCGGCCACGAGCTGCCCGATGAACTGGTGCAATGCGCGCTGCAGCGCCTGCGCACCCACATCCCGCACCGCACCTGGGTGGCGGCGATGGGCGCGGTGCCGGGGCTGGCCGCGCGGCAGCGCGTCGACGGCAGCACTTGAGTTCTCGCGGATGGCGGGCGGCTGGATTCGGCTCGTCGCTGCCTCTTGCTGTGGTTGTTGGGAAGTGACGTTTGAAGGCTTGCGCGAGAGCGCCGGGCCGGCTTGGCCTGTTCCGCTCCGTGTCCCCCGGGCCTTCGGCCCTCCTCCTTGACCTGCGCGGAACAGGCCAACCCACCCCGCCGCTCCAACGCCACCGAGGCCCGCGCAGGTTTGAATAGCTGCGCCAGTGCGCCAACGTTGGGTAGCTGAGGGCGCCGGGTGACCGGCTGCCGCAGGTAAAGGAGGAGGGTCGGGCGCAGCCCGGCCCGGGGGACACGGAGGCAGCCGGTCACCCGGTGGCCTCGGCGCCGCGCTGACCTCTGAACGACCGGTCTGCAGGCACCACAAGCGACAGCAACGCGCCGCAGCCAGCCCCACAACCCGCGGGTCGTCTGCCGCTTCATACACTCGCGGCCATGCTCTTCCTGCTCTCGCCCGCCAAGACCCTGGACTACACCCGCCCGTTGCCGCGCGGTGTGCGTCAGCGCGCCACCGATCCGCTGTTCGTGCCGCGTGCCGCCGAGCTGATCGACGGCCTGAAGACGCTGGCGCCGCCGCAGGTGGCGCAGCTGATGGACCTGTCCGACGAGCTGGCCGCGCTCAACGTGGGCCGCTACGGTGCCTGGTCACCGCTGCACGACGATGCCAACAGCCGTCCCGCCGCCTTCGCCTTCAACGGCGACGTCTACGAAGGACTGGACGTGCGCAGCCTGAAGGGCCCCGACCTGACCTGGGCCCAAGACCATCTGGTGATCCTCAGCGGCCTGTACGGCGTGCTGCGCCCGCTGGACCGGCTACAACCCTACCGGCTGGAGATGGGCACGCGCCACGCCAATGCCCGCGGCAAGGACCTGTACGCCTACTGGGGCGATGCGGTGGCCGAGTACCTGAACCAGCGCGGCGCCGACGACAGGCATCCGGTGGTCGTCAACCTGGCCTCGCAGGAGTATTTCAGGGTGGCCGACCGGCCGGCGCTGGCTGCGCGCGTGGTCGACTGCGTGTTCGAGGATTGGAAGGGCGGGCAGTACAAGATCATCAGCTTCTTCGCCAAGCGGGCGCGTGGGCTGATGGCGCGCTGGGCCATCCAGCACCGGGTGCGCAGCGTCAAGGCGCTGCAGGCCTTCGATGCCGAGGGTTATGGCTTCGTGCCGACCGCCTCGTCGGCCGATCGGCTGGTGTTCCGCCGGCGCGTGGCGGACTGATCCGCTCGCGGCCCTCGCCCGGGCGTGCCCGAACTCGCGGTTCACCCGGCTTGGCAGCCGCCGAGGCGCTGCCAGAATGCCGGGGCATGAGTGCTTCGCAAACCGTCACGCCCGAGTTGCGCCAGTGGATAGTCGAGCAGGCCAAGGCCGGTTGCCGGCCCGAGGACGTGCTGGCGTCGATGCGCGCCAGTGGCTGGGACGAGGTGGTCGCCCTGGGCGCGCTGGGCCAGGTGCTGGAGGCGTTTCTGGGCGCGCAGGCCACCCAGCAGGACGCGGCCCTGGCGGCCACGCTGCCACCGGCCGTGCGGGTGCCCGAGCCGGCATTGGCCGGATCGCCCAGCGTGCTGCAGGTCCATGACCGCGAGGTGCGGGTGCTGCTGACCCTGCAGAACCCGCGGGTGGTCGTGTTCGGCGGCTTCCTGTCGGACGACGAGTGCGATGCGCTGGTGGCTGCCGCAGCGCCGCGCATGACGCGGTCGGAAACCGTGGTCAACGAGACCGGCGGCAACGAGGTCAATGCCGCACGCACCAGCGACGGCATGTTCTTCGGCCGTGGCGAGAGCGCGCTGTGCGAGCGCATCGAGGCCCGCATCGCCGCGCTGTTGAACTGGCCGGTGGCCAATGGCGAGGGCTTGCAGGTGCTGCACTACCGGCCCGGCGCCGAGTACAAGCCGCACCACGATTACTTCGATCCGGCGCAACCCGGCATGGCCGCGGTGCTCAAGCGTGGCGGCCAGCGCGTGGGCACGCTGGTGATGTACCTCAACACGCCGCAGCAGGGCGGCGGCACGGTGTTCCCGGATGTGCAGCTGGAGGTCGCCCCGATCAAGGGCAACGCGGTGTTCTTCAGCTACGAGCGGGCCCATGCCAGCACCCGCACCCTGCATGGTGGCGCGCCGGTGATCGCTGGCGACAAGTGGGTGGCCACCAAGTGGCTGCGCGAAGGTGAATTCGTCTGATCGCCAGGAGCCTTCGGCCGCGGTTGTCAACCTGCGGGGCGAACCCGGCGTTGTCCATGCGAGCGTTCTGCTCATCCGTCGCAAGGACCCCACAATGAAACAGCTCATCGCCGCCCTCACCGCCGCCACCTTCAGCCTGGGCGCGTTTGCGCAGGCCGCCGCCCCGGCCACGCCCGCCGCTCCGGCTGCCCCCGTGGTGGCCGCCGCTGCCCAGAAGGCCGCGCCCGAAGCGGTCAAGAAGGCCGAGCCGACCAAGAAGGCCGTGAAGGTCGCCAAGAAGCACAAGAAGACCAAGAAGGTCAAGACCGCCTGATACGGCGCCGCGCGAGTTTCGCGCGGCCCGGTCTGACGAAGAGCCCGGCCTGTTGGTCGGGCTCTTCGTCTTTTGGGCGCCGGCTCTTAGGCGGCGGTGGCTCGATGCGACCGGCCTACAGCCGCACCACCTCGCCGTGCTGCGGCACGCGCACCTTCCAGCCCAGGCCATCCTTGATGCGCAGGCGCAGGGTGTCAGCGGCATCGGGCTCGCCGTGCACGACGAAGGTCTGGCTCGGCGCGCCGGGCATGCGCCGCAGCCAGTCGAGCAACTCGTCGCCGTCGGCGTGGCCCGAGAAGCCCTCGAGCGCGCTGACCGGCGCCCGCACCGGCACGTACTCGCCGTGGATCTTGACCTCGCGCGCGCCCGCCACCAGGTGCGCGCCGCGGCTGCCGCCGACCTGGAAGCCGGCAAACACGATGTGGTGGCGCTCGTCGGGCGCCATCAGCTTCAGGTGGTGCAGCACGCGCCCGCCGGTGGCCATGCCGCTGGCCGAGATGATCACCGCGGGCGCACGCGAGGCCGCCAGCCGCATCGACAGCGCGGCCGTCGTCACCATGCGCACGCCGTCGCACAGCTGGGCGATCTCGCGTTGTGGCACCCGCAGCAGGCGGCGGTGGTGGGTGTAGAGGGCGGTGGCCTCGATGGCCATCGGGCTGTCCAGGTAGATCGGCAGCTGCGCGGGGATCTCGCCGGCGCGCTTGAGCCGTTGCAGCACCAGCAGCAGCGCCTGCGCCCGCCCCACCGCGAAGCTGGGCATCAGCACCTTGCCGCCGCGCGCGACGGTGTTGCGGATGATGCGCGCCAGCTCGGCCGGCGTTTCGCGGGCATCGGGGTGCCGGCGGTTGCCGTAGGTCGATTCGACCAGCAGCACGTCGGCGGCGGGCAGCGGCTGCGGCGGCGGCATCAGCCAGTCGGCGCTGCGGCCGACGTCGCCCGAAAAGGCCAGCGTCTGGCCACCATGGGTCAGCGACACCGAGCAGGCGCCCAGCAGGTGGCCCACCGGCGTCAGCGTCACGCTGGCATGGCCGACCATCCGGGCGCGGCCCGGCGCCATCGGCACCAGCTTGGCGATGGCCTTCTTCGCATCGGCGCGGTTGTAGAGCGGCAGCGCCTTCTCGTGGCGCGAAAAGCCGTAGCGGTTGGCGCGGCGCGCGTCTTCTTCCTGCAGGTGGGCGCTGTCGAGCAGCAGCACCTGGGCCAGGTCGCAGGTGGCGGGCGAGGCGTGGATGGGCCCGCGGAAGCCCGCCTTCACCAGCCCCGGCAGCCAGCCGCTGTGGTCGAGGTGGGCGTGGCTCAGCACCACCGCGTCGATCTCGTGCGGGGGCACCGCCAGCGGTGCCCAGTTGCGCTCGCGCAGCACCTTGTAGCCCTGGAACAGCCCGCAATCGAGCAGGATGCGCTGGTCCCCCACGGTGACCAGGTGGCGTGAACCGGTGACGGTGTCGGCGGCGCCGAGAAACTGGATCTGCATGAAGGGTGGTCTGTGCGGTCAGCCGCTGCGCGGCAGGGTCAGGTCTTGTTCTCGGCCTGGTATTCGAAGAACTTCTGCCCGCCGAAGGCGATCGTGCCCATCAGCACCGTGCCGCCCACCAGCAGGGCGATCACGATGGCGATCACCGGGCCCCAACCGGTGGCGCGCACCGGGCGGCCCGGGTTGTGGCGCTGGGCCCAGCGCTCGTCGGGCGTCAGGCCGGTGGTGATGGTGGCCAGCATGCCGACCACCAGCATCACGCCCAGCACCGGGATCAGCAGCCAGGCGGCATGGTCGTCCTGCCCCAGGTTGCGCATGCGGATCGCGCCGCCCAGGCCCAGCAGCGTGGGCAGCGGGTGCAGCCAGGCCAGCTTGTCGCGCCAGCCGTAAAGGTAGAAGCGGTGGGCGCCCAGCGGGCCTGCCAGCAGGGCCAGCCAGGTGGCCAGGGTCTTGGATTTGTCGTGCATCGGGGTGGTCTCAGGCGACGCCGGGCCGCCCCGAGGCGGCTGAGCGCCCCCTCGGGGGGCAGGAGCGCAGCGAGGTGGGGGCGGACATTTCAATCGGTGCCCGCCGTGGTGTCGCCGGTGCCCAGGGCGCGCTGCATCAGGATCACGTCCAGCCAGCGGTCGAACTTCCAGCCCGCGGCCTTGAGCACGCCGGTGTGCTCGAAGCCCAGCGCCGCGTGCACGCCGATCGAGCCGGCGTTGGCCGCGTCGCCGATCACCGCCAGCATCTGCCGCGCGCCGGCGGCCTCGCAGCGGCCCACCAGCTCGGTCAGCAGCAGCCGGCCCACACCGCGTCCGCGGGCGTCGGGGTGCAGGTAGATCGAGTCTTCCAGGCAGAAGCGGTAGGCCCGGCGCGGGCGGAAGTGGTTGGCATAGGCGTAGCCCAGCACCTGGTTGCCCGCCGGGCCGGGCGCCTCGGCCACCAGCCAGGGCAGGCCCTTGGACAGCACGTCGTCGCGGCGGCGCGCCATCTCGGCCTGATCGGGCGGATCGAGCTCGAAGGTGCCGGTGCCGTTGAGCACCGCCTCGGCGTAGATCGCGGTGATGGCGGGCAGGTCGGCGGGGGTGCTGGGGCGGATGAGCAGGGCAGGCGTGGTCATGGGTCGAAAAAAGCACCGCGGGGATTCGGCGACGTCAGTTTATAATGCTCGGTTTTCGGCGACGGTGGGCGAGGTGGTGATCACTTCTGGTCTGCGTATCTACGGCGCCGGGGAGTCCGTACCTGGATTGAGATCTCAAGACGGGTGCAAGAAAGTTTTGTGCTGCATGTTCCATCGGTTGGCCGCATCGGCTGCCCGGACGCGCAGTGACCAGATGGATCGGCCTCGAGTGTCTCCTTGGCTGGCCTGTCGCCAACGATTTTTTCGGAAGATCAACATGGTCGTTATTCGACTGGCTCGTGGCGGCGCCAAGAAGCGCCCGTTCTACAACATCGTGGTGGCCGACTCGCGCGAACGTCGCGACGGGCGCTACCTCGAGCGCCTGGGGTTCTACAACCCGATGGCCGCAGGTGCCGAACAGCCCCTGCGCGTGGCGCTCGATCGCGTGACCTACTGGACCGGCGTGGGCGCCCAGATGTCGCCCACCGTCAAGCGCCTGGTCAGCGATGCCGCCAAGGCCCAGGTGGCCCCGGCCGCTGCGGCTGTCGCGGCCTGAGCCTGACCGCGCCGTTCGCGCGCTGCCCGCTGCCATGACGCAGGCTGCGCCGGACGACGACCTCGCGCCGGCCTTTCCCGACGACGCCGTCGAGGTGGGCCGTGTGCTCGGGGCCTGGGGCATCAAGGGCGGCATCCGCGTGCAGCCCTTCAGCAAGAGCCCCGACGCCTTGTTCGCCTCGCGGCGCTGGTTCATCCAGCCGCCCGAGGCGCCCATCGCGGCGCTGGGCCCCAAGTCCGCCGCCGTGAACTACCCGCCGGTGCTGCGCATCACGCACAGCAAGGCGCAGGGCGACGCCGTGGTGGCCACTGCCCAGGAATTGCCCGACCGCAATGCGGCCGAGGCGATGAAGGGCGCGCGCATCTTCATCGCGCGCTCGAGTTTTCCCACCGCCGGCGACGGCGAGTTCTACTGGATCGACCTGATCGGTCTGGCCGTCGTCAACCGCCAGGGCGAGCCGCTGGGCGAGGTGGTCGGCCTGATCGACACCGGCGCGCACAGCGTGCTGCGCATCCACCGTCCCGATGCGCCCGAGGGCGCCTCACCGGAGGCCAGCGAGCGGCTGATCCCCTTCGTCGGCGCCTTCATCGACGACGTGAACCTGGCCCAGCGCCGCATCACGGTCGACTGGGGTCTGGACTATTGATCCGCTGACGATGCGCTTCGACGTCGTCACGCTGTTTCCCGAACTGTTCGCCCCGCACCTGACGCAGGGCATCACCCGCCGCGCCTTCGAGAGCGGCCAGGTCGACGTGCGGCTGTGGCCGCTGCGCGACTTTGCGCTCGACACCTACCGCCGCGTCGACGACCGGCCGTTCGGCGGTGGCCCGGGCATGGTGATGCTGGCCGAGCCGCTGGAGCGCGCGATGGCCGCGCTGCGTGCCGACCGCGCCGATGCCGAGACCTCGGCCGTGCCGGTGATCCATTTCACCCCCACCGGCGCGCCGATCACCCAGGCCTTGGTGCGCCGGATGGCCGATGCGGCCGCCAGCCCCGGCGCCGTGCTGCTGTGCGGCCGCTACGAAGGCATCGACCAGCGCTTCATCGACCGCCACGTCACGCTGGAGCTGAGCCTGGGCGACTTCGTGCTGTCGGGCGGTGAACTGCCGGCGCTGGCGCTGCTGGACGCCGTGGCGCGGCTGCAGCCCGGCGTGCTGACCACCGAGTCGCACGAGCAGGACAGTTTCTCGGCCGACGGCCTGCTCGACTGCCCGCACTACAGCCGGCCCGAGCGCCTGGCCACGCCCGAGGGTGAACTGGCGGTGCCGGCGGTGCTGCTGAGCGGTCACCATGCCCAGATCGAACGCTGGCGGCGCGACCAATCGCTGGCGATCACCGCCCGGCGCCGGCCCGACCTGATCGCCGCGGCGCGCGCCGCAGGGCGGCTGTCGACCGCAGACGAGAAAACGCTCAAGGCGTTGCGGTTGCAGGACGCGCTATAATCAAAGGCTTTTCGATCCTCTACCGGGCCCGTTTTGAGTGCGCCGGCATGATCGCTCCAGGAGAAACCAGTGGACCTGATCCGCACCCTCGAACAGGAAGAGATCACTCGCCTGAACAAGACGATCCCCGTTTTCGCCCCCGGCGACACGGTCATCGTCAGCGTCAACGTCGTGGAAGGTACCCGCAAGCGGGTGCAGGCCTACGAAGGCGTGGTGATCGCCAAGCGCAACCGTGGGCTCAACAGCAGCTTCATCGTGCGCAAGATGTCCAGCGGCGAGGGCGTCGAGCGCACCTTCCAGCTGTACAGCCCGCTGATCTCGGGCATCGAAGTCAAGCGCCGCGGCGACGTGCGCCGCGCCAAGCTGTACTACCTGCGCCAGCGCTCGGGCAAGTCGGCGCGCATCAAGGAGAAGCTCGCCTGAGCTTCGCGCAGTCTCGCGACCTCGCGCCACAACAAGCCGCCTTCGGGCGGCTTGTTTTCTTCTGAACCGCCAGAATCTGCAGCCCATGACCGTGCCCCGCATCACCGATCCGCAGGCCATCCCCGTCGACGGCGTGGACGATCACCTGCCGCCGGTGCCCGTCGATCGGCTGCACCCGGATGCGCTGCGCCAGCGCTTTGCCGCACCGCCGGCCTGGCTGCCCGAGATCCCCGGCGACGGTGCCCGCTTCAACCCGCAGCGTGCGCCGGCCGCGGCCTCGGTGCTGGTGCCGCTGGTGATGCGCGAGCATGGCCTGCAGGTGCTGCTGACGATGCGCACCGCGCACCTGCGCGACCACGCCGGGCAGATCAGCTTTCCGGGGGGCCGGGTCGAGACGCACGATGCCGACGCGGTCGCCACCGCGCTGCGCGAGACCGAAGAAGAAGTGGGCCTGGCGCGCCAACACATCGAGGTGATCGGCACGCTGCCGATCTACACCACGGTCACCGGTTTCGTGGTCACGCCGGTGGTGGCGCTGGTGCAGCCGGGCTTCAGCCTGCAGCTCGACGCCTTCGAGGTGGCCGAAGCCTTCGAGGTGCCGCTGCCCTTCCTGATGACGCCGGCCCACCACCGGCGCCATCGTTTCGAGATGTCGGGCCAGCCGCGGCAGTTCCTGTCGATGCCCTGGCAGGGCGTCAACGGCGAAGGCCGGCCGCAGGACTACTTCATCTGGGGCGCCACCGCGGCGATGCTGCGTAACCTCTACGGCTTCCTGTCGCACCCATGATCTGCCGGCGGGCCAGACCCGGTCGGTATGATCCGCACCGATGAGTTTCTTCGCCGTCCTGCTGGCCCTGGTCATCGAGCAGTTCAAGCCGCTGCCGCGTGACAACTGGGTGCACCACGCGCTGGTGTCCTGGGTGCGCTGGACCGGCCGCAACTTCGACGCCGGCCGCGAGCACCATGCCTGGGTGGTGTGGGGCGTGTCGGTGGGCGTGCCCGGCCTGCTGCTGTCGCTGGTGTACCTGGCGGTGCACCACTGGAGCGTGCTGCTGGCGCTGCTGTTTGACGTCGGCGTGCTCTACCTCACGCTGGGTTTCCGGCAGTTCAGCCACTACTACACCGACATCCGCGACGCGCTGGACCGTGGCGACGAGATCGAGGCCCGCCGCCTGCTGGCCGAGTGGCGCCACCTGGACGCCAGCGAGTTGCCGCGCACCGAGTTGCTGCGCCATGTGATCGAGCATTCGCTGCTGGCGGCGCACCGCCATGTGTTCGGCGTGTTCTTCTGGTTCGTGCTGTTCTCCACCCTGGGGTTGGGTCCGCTGGGCGCGGTGCTCTACCGCATGGCCGAGTTCGCCGCGCGCTACTGGACCTATCCCAGCAAGGCCCTGGGCGTGCCGGCCAATCAGCGGCTGATGGCGGTGTCGCAGCAGATGTTCTCGCTGATCGACCACGTGCCCGCGCGGCTGACGGCCTTCGGCTTCGCGGTGGTGGGCAACTTCGAGGAGGCCATCAACGCCTGGCGGCGTGACGCCTCGCTGTGGAAGCACAGCAACGAGGGCGTGATCCTGGCCTCGGCCGCCGGCGCGGTGGGCGTGCAGCTGGGCGGCAGCGCGGCGCCGGGTGTCACGCCCGACCGCTCGCGCAGCTTCGAGGCCGGCCCGACCGGCGACGCCGCGGCCGAGGGCTCCACCGGGGGCGATCCGCCGCAGATGGGCCACCTGCGCAGCGTGGTGGGCCTGGTCTGGCGCTCGGTGGTGCTGTGGTTGCTGCTGGTGGACCTGCTGACGCTCGCCAATTTGTTAGGGTGACCCCCCGAGGCGCCTTCGGCGCTCCCCCCAA
>JAURXG010000245.1 GCA_030654555.1 Aquabacterium sp. | reverse complement strand
GGCCGGCCAGCGACATCGGCCTGCTCAAGGCGCTGGGCCAGCCAGCCGGCGCCCGCGACATCGCCGCCGGCACCGCCGCGGCCGAGGCCTGGCGGCCCTGGCGCGGCTACGCCGTCTTCAAACTCTGGCTCAGCCTGGAATGACCATGACCCACCGCCCCCATCACCCACATCTGCAAGCCCAGGCCCGCCTGGCCACCCCGATGGGCACGATGACCGCCGCCGCCAGTGCCAGCGGCCTGGCCGGCCTGTGGTTCGACGGCCAGGCGCACCACCCGGGGCCGCTGGCCGCGCCGGTCGACCCCGACCAGCGCTGGCTGCGCGCGGCCGAACAGGCGCTGGCGGCGTACTTCGACGGCGCCGCCAATCCGCTGCAGGGCGTGGCGCTGGACCTGCACGGCACCGCGTTCCAGCAGGCGGTGTGGCGTGCACTGCAGGCGCTGCCGCGTGGCCGCACCAGCACCTACGCGTCGATCGCCGCGGCCGCCGGCTCGCCCGCCGCGGTGCGCGCCGCGGGGGCGGCCATCGGGCGCAACCCGGTGTCCATCCTCGTGCCCTGCCACCGCGTGCTGGGCCGCGACGGCTCGCTCACCGGTTATGCCGGCGGGCTGGAGCGCAAGCAGGCCCTGCTGCAGCGCGAAGGCGTGCTGCTCACATGAAGGCCCGCGACCTGACGGATCTGTTGCTGCTGGCCGCCATCTGGGGCGGCTCGTTCCTGTTCATGCGCATGGTGGTGCCGGTCTTCGGGCCGGTGGCCATGGCCTTCGTGCGGGTCTCGGGCGCCACGCTGGTGCTGCTGCCGCTGCTGCTGCTGCGCGGTGAAGCGCCCCTGCTGCGCCGGCACTGGCGCGCGCTGGTCGTCGTCGGCCTGTGCAACTCGGCGCTGCCGTTCATGCTGTTCGGCTATGCCGCCTACACGCTGCCGGCCGGGCTGGCGGCGATCTTCAACGCCGCCACGCCGCTGTGCACCGCGCTGATCGCCTGGGCCTGGCTGGGTGAACCGCTCACCCGCTGGCGCAGCCTGGGGCTGGCGCTGGGATTTGCCGGCGTGGTCGGGCTGGCGCTGAACAAGTCGCTGTCGGCCAGCGGCCTGCAGGCGGTGCGCTTCGATGCGCCAGCCGCGCTGGCCATCGGGGCCTGCCTGCTGGGCACGCTGCTGTATGGCCTGGCGGCCAACTTCGTCAAGCGCCACCTGAAGGACCAGCCCGCGATGGTGATGGCCGTCGGCACCCAGGCCACCGCCTCGGCCGCGCTGCTGCTGCCGGCACTGCTGACCTGGCCGGCGCTCAACCCGTCGCCACGCGACTGGGCGCTGGCCGGCGCGCTGGCGGTGCTGGCCTCGGGCCTGGCCTACATCCTGTACTTTCGGCTGATGACCCGGGTGGGGCCGACGCAGGCGTCGTCGGTCACCTTCCTGGTGCCGGTGTTCGCCAGCGCCTGGGGCGCGCTGGTGCTCGGTGAATCGGTGACGCTGCCGATGCTGCTGGGTGGCGCGGTGATCCTGGCCGGCACGGCGCTGGTGCTGGGCCTGCTGCCGCGCCGGCCACGCCCGGCCACCGCCTAAAATGCGCGGTTCACCTCACCTCCAACGAGCACGCCCGTGGCCGCCAACATCCTTCAACAGCTTCCCACCGGCCAACGTGTCGGCATCGCGTTCTCCGGCGGCCTGGACACCAGCGCCGCCGTGCACTGGATGCGCGCCAAGGGCGCCATCCCTTGCGCCTACACCGCGCACCTGGGCCAGCCCGACGAGACCGATTACGACGACATCCCGCGCAAGGCGCTGGCCTACGGCGCCGACATCGCCCGCCTGATCGACTGCCGCCCGCAGCTGGTGGCCGAGGGCATCGCCGCGATCCAGTGCGGTGCCTTCCACATCAGCACCGGCGGCGCCACCTACTTCAACACCACCCCGCTGGGCCGCGCCGTCACCGGCACCGCCCTGGTGGTGGCCATGAAGGAGGACG
>JAURXG010000244.1 GCA_030654555.1 Aquabacterium sp. | reverse complement strand
CGTCCTCGATCGTGGCGATCTTCGACAGTGGGATGCGGCCGCTCGGCGTTTCGATCAGGATCTGGCCCAGGCCTTCGACCGAACGTGATGACTCGGGCAGCTTCACCACCAGCGCGAACCGCCGCCCGCCCTCGACGATCTGGGTGACCTTCTCGCCTTCGACCAGGGCCTGCAAGGCTGACAGCACCTGCGGCGCCGGCACGCCGTACTGCGCAGCTGCTGCGTAGTCGATGCGCACCTTGATCTGCGGCGCGAGCACCTGCTTCTCGATCTGAAGGTCAGCGATACCGGGGATCGTGGCCAGCTTGGCACGCAGCGCATCCGCCTGGCCGCGCAACGCATCCAGATCCTCGCCGAAGATCTTGATAGCGATCTGCGAGCGCACACCCGAAAGCATGTGGTCGATGCGGTGCGAGATCGGCTGACCGATCTCCAGCGCGGCCGGCAGGTTCACCAGGCGCTTGCGGATGTCGGCCTTGATCTCGTCCATGCTGCGCGTCAGCTCGGCCGTGGGCTTCAAGCCCACGTCGAGTTCGCTGACGTGCACGCCCTCGGCGTGTTCGTCCAGCTCGGCGCGGCCGCTGCGGCGCCCGACGTGCGTGACCTCGGGTACCTGCTTGACGAGCACCTCGGCCTGGCGCGCCAGCGCCGACGATTCGGTCAACGTGACACCGGGGTTCAGGCGCAGGCCGATCAGAAGCGTTCCCTCGTTGAACGGCGGCAGGAAGGTCGTCGGGAAAAACGGCACGGCGGCCGCAGCGACAAGCACGGCCGCACCCGCGGCGGCCATGGCCGCCTTGGGCCTGTCGAGCACGCCCTGCAGGCTGCTGCGGTAGCGCGCCTTCAGCCAGGCCAGGACCTTGGTGTCGCCGTGGTCCAGATTCTTCATCCGCGGCAGCAGGTAGAAGCTGAGCACCGGCGTCACCGTCACCGACACGATCAGCGAGGCCAGCGTCGAGACGATGAACGCGATGCCCAGCGGCACGAACAGCTTGCCCTCCAGCCCCGGCAGCGCGAACAGCGGGATGAAGACCAGCACGATGATGACCGTCGCATAGAGGATGGCCGACCGCACTTCCATCGTGGCACGGGCGACGACCTCGATGGGGTGCAGGCGCTGAGCCGGGTGGTTCGCCCGATCCGCCTTCAGGCGCCGCAGCACGTTCTCGACACCCACCACTGCATCGTCGACCAGCCCGCCGATGGCGATGGCCAATCCGCCCAGCGTCATTGTGTTGATCGACAAGCCGAAATACT
>JAURXG010000221.1 GCA_030654555.1 Aquabacterium sp. | reverse complement strand
TCGAAAGTCGGCTGACCGCCAACCACCAGGAACGTCAACAACGAGCCGATCGCCGCCATCCGAGGCGGCCCAGCCATCAGTCGGCCTTGGCGCCCGACTCTTTCACCACCTTGGCCCACTTGACGATCTCGGCGGCCTGGTACTTGCCCAGTTCCTCGGGCGTGGAGATCCAGGGCTCCAGGCCCAGGGTCTTGAGCTTGTCGGCCACGTCGGGCAGCTTGTAGACGCGCTGCATCTCGGCATTGATGCGGGTCACCACGTCCTTGGGCGTGCCGGCCGGCGCAAACACCGCGAACCAGGTGGTGGCCTCGAAGCCGGGCACCGTCTCGGCCACGGTGGGCACGTCGGGTGCGGCGGCCGATCGCTTGGCGGTGGTCTGCGCCAGCGCGCGGATCTTGCCTTCCTTGGCCATCGGCAGCGCCGACGGCATGTTGTCGAACATCACCTGGATCTGCCCGCCCACCAGGTCGGGGATCGCGAACTGCCGGCCCTTGTAGGGCACGTGCTGCATGGTGGTGCCGGTCATGCTCTTGAACAGCTCGCCCGACACGTGCACCGAGGTACCGATGCCCGGCGAGCCGAAGCTCAACTTGTTGGGGTGGGCCTTCATGTAGGCGATCAGCTCGGTCACGTTCTTGACCGGCAGGTCGTTGTTGACCACCAGCAGGTTGGGCGCGCTGGCCACATGGGCCACCGGCGTGAAGTCCTTGACCATGTCGTAGGACATCTTGCTGTACAGGCTGCCGTTGATCGAGTGCGTGCCCACCGTGCCCATCACCAGCGTGTGGCCGTCGGCCGGCGCCTTGGCCACGCGGTCGGCACCGATGTTGCCGCCGGCACCCGGCACGTTGTCCACCACCACCGGCTGGCCGAACTGGGCCTTGTCGGCGAACAGCCGCGCCAGGATGTCGGGTGCGCCGCCGGCCGGGAAGGTGACGACCATGCGGATCGGCTTGTTCGGAAAGCCCTGCGCGCCGGCGTTGGGGGCGGCAAGGGCAGTGAGGGCCAGGGCGCTGGCCAGCAACAAGGGCTTGAGGTTCATCGGGTCTCCTGGGGTCGGTGGGGCGGCTCTGCGGCCGGCGGCCGCAGGATACGGCATGGCCCAAGGCCCGGCGGTCCCGTGGGTGATCTGCCGGTGGGTGCCCCCGCCGCTCGCGTGCAGCGCCGGTGCGCTCAGGTGGCGCCGGCCAGCGCCGTCGACGGGGCGGCCTCGGTGTGCGCTTCGGGTCCGCTGCGCGGGCCATCCTGCGCACCGGGCCCGTCGACGTCCATGGGCTGCAGCGTGAACCGCACCACCGTGCCGACGCCGGGCGTCGACGCGATGTGGATGTCGCCGCCGTGGCGGCGCACGATGCGCTGGCAGGTCACCAGGCCGATGCCGGTGCCGGTGAATTCGCTGTCGCTGTGGAAGCGCTGGAACGGCTTGAACAAGGTGTCGCCGGCGCCGGCATCGAAGCCGGCGCCGTTGTCCTCGACGCAGACCTCCATCACGCCGCCACGATGCTGCGCCGCCAGCCGGATGCGGGCATCGGCGCGACGGCCAGTGAACTTCCAGGCGTTGCCGAGCAGGTTGGACAGCAGCGACCGCGCCAGGCCGCCGTCGCAGCGCAGCAGCAGCTGGGCGGGGGCGTCGAACACCACTTGGCGGTCGGGCTCATGGCGGCGCAAGTCGGCCACCAGCTCGCGTGCCAGCGCGGCCAGGTCGACCTCGGTCCAGTGCAGCGACAGGGCCGACACCCGCGACAGCGTCAGCAGGTCGTTGACCAGCGTGGCCATGTGGCGGGTGGACTGCTCGATGTGCGCCACCATGCGCTGGCCGTCGGGCCCCAAGGCCGCAGCATGCTTCTGGCGCAGCAGGTAGCTGAAGCCGCCGATGGCGTTCAGCGGCGATTTCATGTCGTGGGCAGCGGTGCGTGCAAAGGCGTCGAGCTCGGCGTTCAGGTGCTGCAGCGCCGTGGTGCGCTCGGCCACCATGCGCTCCAGCTCGGCCTGGGTCGTGGCGCGTGCGGCGTCGCGCTCGATGCGGGCGGTGATGTCCTCGGCGATGCCGCCGATCATCGCGATCTGGTCGCCGGCGTCGACGATCAGCCGCTTGCGGTCGGACACCCAGCGCACGCTGCCGTCGGCCTGGACGATGCGGTAATTGCAGCTGGATTGCCCGGTGGCCCGCAACCGGGCGATCGAGGCTTCTGCCACCACCCGGTCATCGGGGTGCACCACGGTCAGCCACAGGTCCGGGTCTCGTTCAAAGTCGGCCGCCGGCCGGCCGTACAGCGACTCGAAGGCCGGGCTCAGGTAGATCATCTGCCGGCCGTTGGCACTGGCCAGCCACAGCACCTCGCCCAGGCTCTGGTGCAGCTGCCTGAAACGTGCCTCCTGCTGCTGCAAGGCCTGCAGTTCGCGCGCGCGAGCCAGGGCGGCCTCGTGCAGCAGGCGCTGATAGCCCGCCCGCACCAGCAGGCAGAGGCCGGCCGCGGTGGCCAGCACGTAGAAGCCGCCCTTGTAGTGCTGGGCGGTGGTCAGCCAGGCCGGGTCGGTCGACAGCGACGCCAGCATCGTGTCGGACAGCAGGATCCAGGCGATGCCCACCACCGCGTAGGCCGCCGCGATGCCCAGCGCCAGGCGCCATGCCTTCGCCGCCATCGGGTCGCGGGCGCCCAGAGTCATCGTGATCCCCCTTCGGTTCGGGCCATTATCGAGGGCGTGCCTCGACGGGGATGCCTTGAAGTCGCGGCCCTTGCGCCGCCAGTCCTGGGTTCAACCCACCTGGCGCGCCTGCCCGGCCCAGAACGGCGCGCGCAGCACCTTCTTGTCGATCTTGCCCACGGCGGTGCGCGGCATCTCGGCGACGAACTCGATGTGCTTGGGTGCCTGCACCTTGCCCTTCTTGTCGCGCACCATCGCCACCAGCTGCTCGGCGTCCACCGTGGCGCCGGGCTTGAGCTGCACCATCGCCGTCACCGCCTCGCCCCACTTGGCATCGGGCACGCCGATCACCGCCACCATCGCCACCGCGGGGTGGCTGCTGATCACGTCTTCCACGTCGCGCGGGTAGACGTTGAAGCCGCCGCTGACGATCATGTCCTTCTTGCGGTCGACGATGTAGAGGTAACCACGCTCGTCGGCGCGTGCCATGTCGCCGGTGTGCAGCCAGCCGTTCTTCAAGGTGGCGGCGGTCAGTTCCGGTTGGTTCAGGTAGCCCTCCATCACCTGGCGGCTGCGCACGCACAGCTCGCCCACCTCGCCGGGCTTGACCGGCTGGTCGTCCTCGTCGAGCAGCACCACGTGGCTGCCCGCAGTGGGCATGCCGCAGCTGCTGAACAGCTCGGGCAGCCGGGCATCGTGGTCGCTGCGCTTGAGGAAGCTGATCGGGTAGCCCTCGGTCTGGCCGTACAGCTGCGCAAACACCGGGCCGATGCGTGCCAGCCCCTCGATCAGCCGGGTCGGCGACATCGGGCTGGCGCCGTACAGCAGGGTGTGCAGGCTGCTCAGGTCGGTGTTGTCCAGCGCCGGGTGGTCGAGCAGGGTGTAGATCATGGTCGGCACCAGCAGCGTCAGGTTGATGCGCTCGCGCTCCACCAGTTCGAGCAGCCGGCCAGGCTGGAAGCCGGCCAT
>JAURXG010000209.1 GCA_030654555.1 Aquabacterium sp. | reverse complement strand
CATGCTCAGCACCATCGTGGTGGGCACCGGCACGATGTTGATCCTGCGCCTGGGGCTGGGCTGGTGATCTGCCAAACTGCGCGCCGTTGCAGATTCATCAACCCCTTGCGCAGAGCTCGATCATGAAAATCCTCCGATTCGATCAACTGGTGGCCCAGGGCCAGGTGGCCGGCAAGCGCGTGTTCATCCGCGCCGACCTCAACGTGCCGCAGGACGACGCCGGCCAGATCACCGAAGACACGCGCATCCGCGCCTCGGTGCCGGCCATCCAGATGGCGTTGAACGCCGGTGCCGCGGTGATGGTCACCAGCCACCTCGGCCGGCCCACCGAGGGCGAGTTCAAGCCCGAGGACTCGCTGGCGCCGGTCGCCAAGCGGCTGGGTGAACTGCTGGGGCGTGACGTGCCGCTGGTCGCCAACTGGGTCGATGGCGTGACCGTGGCCCCCGGCCAGCTGGTGATGCTGGAGAACTGCCGCCTGAACAAGGGCGAGAAGAAGAACAACGAGGCGCTGGCGCGCAAGATGGCCGCGCTGTGCGACATCTTCGTCAACGACGCCTTCGGCACCGCGCACCGCGCCGAGGGCACCACCTACGGCATCGCGCAGTACGCGCCGGTGGCCTGCGCCGGCCCGCTGCTGTCGGCCGAGATCGACGCCATCACCAAGGCGCTGGCGCACCCGAAGCGCCCGCTGGTGGCCATCGTCGCCGGCAGCAAGGTCAGCACCAAGCTGACCATCCTGCAGAGCCTGGCGAGCAAGGTCGACGGCCTGATCGTGGGCGGCGGCATCGCCAACACCTTCATGCTGGCCGAAGGCCTGAAGATCGGCAAGAGCCTGGCCGAGCCCGATCTGCTGGCCGATGCCAAGGCCGTGATCGCGGCGATGGCCGCACGCGGTGCGGCGGTGCCGATCCCCGTGGACGTGGTCTGCGCCAAGCGCTTTGCCGCCGACGCCGAGGCCACCGTCAAGGCCGCCACCGACGTGGCCGACGACGACCTGATCCTCGACATCGGCCCCCAGACCGCCGCGCTGCTGGCCGAGCAGCTCAAGGCCGCCGGCACCATCGTCTGGAACGGCCCGGTGGGCGTGTTCGAGTTCGAGGCCTTCTCGCACGGCACCGAGGTGATCGCCCGGGCCATCGCGGCCAGCCCGGCCTTCAGCATCGCC
>JAURXG010000207.1 GCA_030654555.1 Aquabacterium sp. | reverse complement strand
CGCCCAGCAGCACCGCCGCGGTGGGCGAGCCGGGGATGCCCAGCGTCAGCATCGGCAGCAGGGCCGCCGTGCCGGCCGCGTGCGCCGCGGTCTCGGGTGCGATCACACCCTGGATCTCGCCCTTGCCGAAACGCTCGGGGTGTTTGGCGAAGCGCCGCGCCAGGCCGTAGCTCATGAACGACGCCGGCGTGGCGCCACCCGGCGTGATGCCCATCCAGCAGCCGATGGCGGTGCTGCGCAGGAAGGTCTTCCAGTACTTGAAGATCTCGGTCCAGGTGTTCCAGACCGCGCGGCTGCTGATGCGTGCGCTCTTGCCCTTGAAGGCCAGGCCTTCTTCCATCGTCAGCAGGATCTCGCCGATGCCGAACAGGCCGATCACCGCGATCAGGAAGTCGAAGCCCTTCAGCAGCGCCGGCACGCCGTAGGTCATGCGCAGCGTGCCGGTCACCGTGTCCATGCCCACGGCGGCCAGCGCAAAGCCCAGCATCATCGCCGCCAGGGTCTTGGCCGGCGGCTCCTTGCTCATGCCGACGAAGCTGGCGAAGGTGAGCATCTGCACCGCGAAGAACTCGGCCGGGCCGAACTTCAGCGCAAACCGGGCCAGCAGCGGCGCGGTGAAGGTGATCAGCAGCACCGCGAACAAGGCGCCAATGAAGCTGCTGGTGAAGGCCGCGGTGAGCGCTTGCGCCGCCTTGCCCTGCTGGGCCATCGGGTAACCATCGAAGGTGGTGGCCACGCTCCAGGGCTCGCCGGGGATGTTGAACAGGATCGAGGTGATCGCCCCGCCGAACAGCGCGCCCCAGTAGATGCAGCTGAGCATGATGATCGCCGAGGTCGGGTTCATGCTGAAGGTCAGCGGCAGCAGGATGGCGATGCCGTTGGCGCCGCCCAGGCCGGGCAGCACGCCGATCAGCACGCCCAGCGTGATGCCGATGAACATGAAGCCGATGTTGGGCAGCGTCAGCGCAACGCCGAAGCCGTGGGCCAGGTTGCCGAGTTCTTCCATGGACCGCTTTCGGCTACAGGCCGAGCCACAGCTCGAGCGGTCCCTTGGGCAAGGGCACCAGGAACCAACGCTCGAACACCGCGTAGAACAGCAAGGGCACGGCGATGGCCACCGCCCCGGCGATCTTGGCCTGGTACTTGCCGTGGCGCACCATGAAGTAGCCGATCAGACCGGCCGACGCGAGGTAGATGCCGATGGCGAAGATCAGCGCCACGTAGACCACCATCGGCACCAGCACCTGCACCACCAGGCCGATCTGCTGGCGGGTGGCGAAGCTGGCGTGGTCGCTGCGCCAGCGCCGCAGCTGCGCGATCAGGATCCAGCCGCTGGACGCGGCCAGCAGCAGGCCGATGTAGAACGGAAAGTAACCCGCACGTGGCCCGTCGTCGGCCCAGCCTATGCCCACCCGCAGGCTGTCGGTGATGACCATCATCGCGACGGCGAACAGGAACACCGCCACGCCCACTTCGGGCCCGCGGGTGCGCACATTGGTGGAGCGGTTGCCGGGTTCGGTGGCCATCGCG
>JAURXG010000196.1 GCA_030654555.1 Aquabacterium sp. | reverse complement strand
GGTCGAAATGCGGCTCGCAGACCGCGCGGATGGCGCTCTCCAGCGCATCCACCCGGGTGTCGGCCGGCACCCAGCCCGATTCGACGTGCAGCTCGGCCACGCGTTTGTAGTCGCGGCGGAAGAAGGCCAGGAAGTTCTGCGCCAGGTATTCCTTGTCCCAGTCGGTGAGCGTGCCCACGATGCCGAAGTCCAGCGCGATGTAGCGGCCGAAGCTGCGTGGCGCCAGGCTCACCTGGATGTTGCCCGGGTGCATGTCGGCATGGAAGAAGCCGTCGCGGAACACCTGGGTGAAGAAGATCGTCACACCGTCGCGCGCTAGCTTCGGGATGTCGACGCCTGCCTCGCGCAAGCGGTCGATCTGGCTGATCGGCACGCCGTCCATGCGCTCCATCACCAGCACGGTGGAGGTGCACAGCTCCCACACCATCTCGGGCCCCAGCACCAGCTCCAGGCCCTGCATGTTGCGGCGCAGCTGCGCGGCATTGGCCGCCTCGCGCACCAGGTCGAGCTCGTCGTGCAGGTAGGTGTCGAACTCGGCCACCACCTCGCGCGGCTTCAGGCGCTTGCCGTCGGCCCAGGCCCACTCCACCACCCGGGCCAGCTTGTGCAGCAGGTTCAGGTCGTGGTCGATCACCTCGAGCATGCTCGGGCGCAGCACCTTCACGGCCACCTCGCGGCCACCGCCGCCCTCCTTGCGCAGCGTGGCGAAGTGCACCTGCGCGATCGACGCACTGGCCACCGGCACGGTGTCGAAGTGCTCGAACAGCTCGTCGATGCGCCGCCCGAAGGCCTTCTCGATCAGCGCCACCGCCTGCGCGCCCGGGAACGGCGGCACCCGGTCCTGCAGCTTGGCCAGCTCGTCGGCCACGTCCAGCGGCAGCAGGTCGCGCCGGGTCGACAGCACCTGGCCGAACTTGACGAAGATCGGCCCCAGCTTCTCGAGCGCCATGCGCAGGCGCGCGCCGCGTGGTGCATCCAGGCGGGCGCGGCGGCCGATCGTGGCCACGCGCACCAGCGCACGCACCCAGCCCTGGCGGAAGCGCGACAGCGCCACCTCGTCCAGCCCGAAGCGCAGGACCGTGAGGCCGATGTAGATCAGCCGGAAGAATTGACCCATGACTGTTTTGTGCGGTGCGAGCGGTGTGCCGAACCGTCGGTCAGCGGCCGCGCACGCGGCCGGCAGCCGCGGTGGCGCCCTGCATCGCACCGCGCAGCGCGCGCGCCAGGCTGCTGCCCAGACGGTGCAGCTCATGCGCCACCGCGGGCCCGAACAGGCGCTCGAGGTCGTCGGCCACGTCCCAGCGCAGGTTCTTCAGCAGCCAGTCGACGTCGCTGGCCAGCTGCACATCGCCCTCGATGAGCAGCGGCGGCATCTGCCCGGTCAGGGCCTGCAGCGCCAGGGCCGCCGGGTTGGGGGCGTCCAGGCGCACCCGCAGATCGGCGTCCACCGGGTCGCGACACCACTCGACCAGGCCCGCCGGCGTGACGGTGAAGGCCAGCGGCGGCGGCGCCGGCAGCAGGCGCGGCAGTTGCAGCAACTCGAGACGAAGTACACGCCCACGGTGCGGCTGTAGCCTTTGCACGGCCTGCGGTTCGGCCGAAATCACGTGATTGACCACCAGCACCAGCCGGTCCATCAGGGCGGGCGCCAGCAATGCATTGAGGTTCTGCAACATGGCGCGGATTGTAGGCAGGCCGCCACGGCGAGCCCGGGCCCGCCATGGGACTGACTTTGAATTCAACGAGAATGTGCCCGGACCACCTGCACCCGCCACGGCGAACGCCGCGCGTGGTGGCCGTGGATGATTTCAGCCGTCATGGCCGGCGACGCGGTTGAGCCGCCCACCCATGATCCAACTTCACTGATGTTCGAGCCCCGCAACAACCGCAGTTTCCACAGCGCCCCCCAGTCGATCACGGCATTCATCGCCACCGTCCTGGAGCCGGCGATCACCGTGTTCGTCTACGTGGCGGCGATGGCGTGGTACGACGAGCCGATCGGCCGCGCCGACCTGACCCTGTGCTTCCTGGTGCTGGCGCTCACCTGGCCGGGCATCAATCGCTTCCGCGATCGCCTCAGTTCGGCGGCGGTGGGCATCCTGGGCTCCTGGATCACGCTGCTCGCCATCCTGCTGGGCTTCGGTTACGGCACACGCAGCCTGGATCTGTTCGACCCCGATGTGATCCTGGTGTGGACGGTGGCCACCCCGCTGCTGCAGCTGCTGGCCGTGCGGCTGGGCTTCAAGGTCATCCGGCGGCAGGCCGCCAACCCGCACCAGCGCCGCAGCGCGGTGGTGATCGGCGCCGGCGCGCTGGGGGTCAAGGTCGCCCGGGCGCTGAGCCAGAGCCCGGTGCAGGGGGTCGACTTCCTCGGCTACTTCGACGACCGCGGCGACGCCCGGGTGCACAACGACAGTGTCGGGCAGCGCCTGGGCACGCTGCAGGATGCCGCGCCCTACATCCGCGCGAACGGCGTCAAGGAGGTCTTCATCACGCTGCCGCTGGGCTCGCAGCCGCGCATCATCACCCTGCTCGAGCACCTGCAGGGCACCACGGCGTCGATCTACTTCGTGCCCGACGTGTTCGGCATCAGCATCATCCAGGGCCGCCTGCAGGACATGAGCGGCGTGCCCGTGGTGGGCATCTGCGAGACCCCGTTCACCGGCACCAACCGGCTGATCAAGCGGGTGAGCGACATCGTGCTGTCGCTGCTGATCCTGCTGCTGATCGCGCCGGTGATGCTGGCCGTGGCCATCGGCGTGAAGCTCAGCTCGCCCGGGCCCGTCATCTTCAAGCAACGGCGCAACGGGCTCGACGGCGAGGAGATCATCGTCTACAAGTTCCGCTCGATGACCACGCAGGACAACGGGCCGGTGGTCAGGCAGGCCACCAAGGGTGATGCGCGCGTCACGCCGTTCGGCGCCTTCATCCGCAAGACCTCGCTGGACGAACTGCCGCAGTTCATCAACGTGCTGCAGGGCCGCATGAGCATCGTCGGCCCACGCCCGCATGCCGTGGCGCACAACGAGATGTACCGCCAGCTGATCAAGGCCTACATGGTGCGCCACAAGGTCAAGCCCGGCATCACCGGCTGGGCCCAGGTCAATGGCCACCGCGGCGAGACCGACACGCTCGAGAAGATGCAGGCACGCGTGGAGTACGACCTCGAATACCTGCGCAACTGGTCGCTGGGGCTCGACCTGGTGATCATCCTGCGCACCGTCAAATCGGTGCTGGCCGACAGCAAGGCGTATTGAGGCCGGCATGGCGCACGCCCTACGATCGATGCTTGCCAGCTCGTTGCCCGCTTGGCGCCGGATCGACACCCTCTTCCGAACCCTGCCCCGAAAGACCCGACCATGACGCTCTCCCGTGCCTCCCGTCGCCTCGCCGCCGCGCTGACCACCCTGGCTGCGGGCGCCGCCATGGCGCAGAGCAGCCCCTACTACCTCGGCGTGGCGCAGTCGCTGGGCCATGAATCCAACCTGTACCGGGTGGGTGACGGCCAGGTGCTGCCGGCAGGCTTCAGCAAGTCCGACACGGTGTCGGGCACCTCGCTGGTGGGCGGCGTCGACCAGACCATCGGCCGCCAGCGCATCTACGGCAGCGCCAACCTGCGCGCCAACCGCTACGCCAACAACAAGACGCTGGACAACGAGTCCTACGGCCTGAACCTGGCGCTGGACTGGGCCACCGTGGGCCGCCTGTCGGGCACGCTCAGCGCAGCGGCCGATCAGAACCTGGCGCAGTTCAACAACCGTGCAGTCGGCGCTGGTGTCGAGACGAAAAAGAACGTGGTGCGCACCAACCAGGTCGATGCCAAGGTCCGGCTGGGCGTGGTCACCAAGTACACGCTGGAGGCCTCGCTGGGCCACCGCGATCGCAGCTACTCGGCCCCCGAGTACGACAGCGCCGAATACCGCCAGACCAGTGGTTCGCTGGGCCTGCGCTACCGGCCCAGCGGCGCCTTGTCGCTGGGCGTGGCCTTGCGCATCACCGAGGCCAGCTACCCGAAATTCAACCAGACGGCGCCCGGCGTCTACGAATCCGACCGCCTCAAGCGCCAGGACATCGACTTCACCGCCACCTGGCTGCCCAGCGCTGTGAGCCAGTTCAACCTGCGCCTGAGCCCCACCCACACCTCGTACGACCGCGACACCGGCAGCGACTTCTCGGGCGTCACCGGATCGGCCACCTGGGGCTGGCAGCCCACCGGCAAGCTCAAGCTCACCACGGGCCTGTCGCGCGACACCGGCCAGAGCTCGGACGCCGTCAACCTGGGCTTCTTCGGCACCGGGGTCACCGACTACAGCCGCACCACCAGCGCGCTGAGCCTGAAGGCCGACTACGAACTCAGCGCCAAGATCGCGCTGAACGCTGGTCTGAGCTACGCCCACCGGGCACTGACCAACACCCTCAGCCAAGGCAGCACCGCCCTCGATGCACGCACCGGCAGCGACAACACCACCGTGCTGTCTCTGGGCGCACGCTGGTTGCCCACGCGCAGCCTCCAGGTGGGCTGCAACGCCAGCGCCGAGAACCGCAGCTCCAGCAACCCGGCCCTGTCGGTCGGCCTGAGCGGCAATTCGGTCAGCTGCTACGGTCAGTTCGTGCTGCAGTGAGCGGGCGCGCCATGGCCACCATCCTGCTGACCGGCGCCACCGGCTACATCGCCTCGCACACCTGGCTGGCGCTGCAATCGGCCGGCTTCGACGTGGTGGGGGTCGACGACTTCTCCAACAGCTCGCGCGAAGTGCTGAACCGCCTGCGCACGCTGAGCGGCACCGAACCCGTCTTCGAGCGTGCCAACGTGTGCGATGCCGCCGCGATGGCCAGCCTCTTCGATCGCCATGCCATCGACGCGGTGGTGCACTTCGCCGCCTTCAAGTCGGTGGGTGAGTCCACCGCCCAGCCGCTGGCCTACTACCGCAACAACCTGGGCGGCCTGGTCACCGTCTGCGAGGCGATGCGTGCCAAGGGCTGCAGCCGGTTCGTCTTCAGCAGCAGCGCCACGGTGTACGGCGACCCGCCGCGCCTGCCGATCACCGAGGACAGCCCGCTGTCGGCCACCAACCCCTATGGCCAGACCAAGCTGATGGGCGAGACCCTGCTGCGCGACCTGGGCGCGGCCGACCCGCAATGGCAGACCGCCTGCCTGCGTTACTTCAACCCGGTGGGTGCGCATGAGTCCGGCCTGATCGGCGAAGACCCTCGCGGCACGCCCAACAACCTGATGCCCTACGTGGCCCAGGTGGCCGTGGGGCGGCGCAGCCAGCTCAGCGTGTTCGGCAACGACTATCCCACGCCCGACGGCACCGGCGTGCGCGACTACATCCACGTGGTCGACCTGGCCGACGGCCATGTGGCGGCGCTGAGCCGGCTGCTGGATGCCCCCGGCTCGCTCACGGTCAACCTGGGCACCGGGCGTGGCTACAGCGTGCTCGAACTGGTGGCGGCCTATGCCCGGGCGAGCAACCGGCCGGTGCCGTATCAGATCGTGGCCCGCCGCCCGGGCGACGTGGCCGCCTGCTACGCCGATCCGGCGCTGGCCGAACGCACGCTGGGCTGGCGCGCCCGGCACGACCTGGACCGCATGTGCGCCGACAGCTGGCGCTGGCAGACGATGAACCCCCAAGGCTTCGCAGCATGAGCATTCAGGTACAACCCGTGATCATGGCCGGCGGCTCGGGCACGCGGCTGTGGCCGCTGTCGCGCGCCGGCTACCCCAAGCAGTTCCTGGTGCTGTCGGGCGACCCCGACAACCAGCACAGCCTGTTCCAGCAGGCCGTCTCGCGCCTGCAGGGCCTGGCCAGCGACGACATCACCGTGGCACCGCCCAGCATCGTCGGCAACGAGGAGCACCGCTTCCTGGTGCTCGACCAGTTGCGCGAACTGAAGGTGGACCCTGCCGCGGTGCTGCTCGAACCGGTGGGCCGCAACACCGCGCCGGCCGTCACGCTGGCCGCGCTGGCCGCGCTGGAAGGCGGTGGCGACCCGGTGCTGGTGATCAACTCGTCGGACCAGACAGTGACCGACGAAGCCGCCTTCACCGCCGCGCTGCAGCGCGCCGTGCGGGTGGCCGCCGAGGGCGCGATCGCGATCCTGGGCATCACGCCCGACCGGCCCGAGACCGGCTACGGTTACATCAAGGTGGACGCCAGCGGCGGCGATGCGCCCGCAGTGGCCCAGTTCGTCGAGAAGCCCGACGCCGCCACGGCGGCCCGCTACCTCGCCGAAGGCGGCTACTTCTGGAACGCCGGCATGTTCGTGCTGAGGGCCAGCGTGTGGATGGCGGCACTGGACCTGTGGCGCCCCGACATCGCCACCGCCACCCGCGCCGCCTGGGGCCAACGCAGCATCGACGCCAAGTTCGTGCGGCCGGCCAAGGCCGCCTTCGCCGCCGTGCCGAGCGAGTCGGTCGACTACGCGGTGATGGAGAAATGCCCCGGCAGCGCCTTCGACATCCGCATGGTGGCGCTGGACGCCGGCTGGAACGACCTGGGCGCCTGGGAGGCCGTCTGGCAGGTGGCGCCCAAGGACGCGCAGGGCAACGCCAGCGTGGGCGACGCCATTGTCAAGGACAGCCACAACACCCTGGTGCACGCCACCAGCCGGCTGGTCAGCGCCGTGGGCCTGGACAACGTGGTGGTGGTGGAGACCCCCGACGCGGTGCTGGTGATCAACCGCGAGCGCAGCCAGGACGTCAAGCTGATCGTCAACCAGCTCACCGCCGAAAAGCGCGACGAGCAGACCCTGCACCGCAAGGTGCACCGGCCCTGGGGCTGGTACGACAGCATCGACAACGGCCCGCGTCACCAGGTCAAGCGCATCATGGTCAAGCCCGGGGCCTCCTTGAGCCTGCAGATGCACCACCACCGCGCCGAGCACTGGATCGTGGTCAGCGGCACCGCCCGGGTCACTTGCGGCGACAAGGCCTTCTTGTTGTCGGAAAACCAGTCCACGTTCATCCCGCTGGGCACCACGCACCGCCTGGAGAACCCGGGCCGCGTGGCGCTGGAG
>JAURXG010000077.1 GCA_030654555.1 Aquabacterium sp. | reverse complement strand
ACTTTTCAAGCAGCTCGAAGCCGTGCGCTGGAGCATGGACAAGGACATCCCCTGGGACCGCTTCGACGCCAGCCTGCTGACCGACGTGCAGGCGCAGACGATCAAGATGAACGCGATCACCGAGTGGGCAGCGCTGCCCGCCACCGAGATGTTCCTGCGCGACAACCGCGACGACAGCGATTTCTCGGCGTTCATGAGCGTGTGGTTCTTCGAGGAGCAGAAGCACTCGCTGGTGCTGATGGAGTACCTGCGCCGCTTCCGCCCCGACCTGGTGCCCACCGAGGCCGAACTGCACGCGGTGCGCTTCGAGTTCGACCCGGCGCCGGCCCTGGAGACGCTGATGCTGCACTTCTGCGGCGAGGTGCGGCTGAACCACTGGTACCGCCGCGCCGCCGAATGGCACACCGAGCCGGTGATCCAGCAGATCTACGAGACGCTGGCCCGCGACGAGGCGCGCCACGGCGGCGCCTACCTGCGCTACATGAAGCGGGCGCTGACCAAGTTCGGCGACGAGGCGCGTGCCGCCTTCACCAAGGTGGGCGTGCTGATGGCCAGCGCGCGCCGCACGGCGCAGGCGCTGCACCCGACCAACCTGCATGTCAACGAATCGCTGTTCCCGCGCGACACCATCCAGAGCCGGCTGCCCGACCCGGCCTGGCTGGAGCACTGGCTGGACACGCAGATCCAGTTCGACAGCGTGTGGGAGAACAAGGTCGTCGAGCGCATCCTGCACAACATGAGCCTGCTGATGGAGCGCAGCTTCGCCAGCGTGCAGGAGCTCAACCGCTACCGCAAGGAGGTGGCGGCGCGCGTGGCGCAGGCCGCCCTGGCGGCGAAGGGGCCGGGCGCGGTGCCGGCCTGAACCCCGTCCGTCGGTCATCCCCCATGGAAAAGCCGGCCTTCGGGCCGGCTTTTTTACGGGCGCGGCGGATGCGCCTTGCGCGGATCAGCCCTGCTTGGCGGCCGCGGCAGCTGCGGCCATGCGGGCGGCGTCGGCCTTCTTGTCGGCGTCCACCTTCTGCGCGTGGGGGCGCGCGCCGATCAGGGCGGCATAGCCCTTCCAGTCGATGCCGGCGGCCGCCAGCAGGTCTTCGCCCAGCACCTTCTTGGTGGCCAGGGCCACCAGCGGCAGGCTGACGTAGGCGGCGCAGTCGGCGATGGTGAAGGTGTCGCCGGCCACGTAGGGACCGAACTTGGCGATGCGCTTGAACGCGGCGATGTTCTTGGTCAGCTGCTTGCGCACGCGGTCCTGCACGTCCTGCGCCACGGTGCCGCCGAAGAAGGCCTGGGCATACAGCTCGCGCGCCACCAGTTCGAGGTGCAGGTCGATGAACACCGTCAGCTCGCGCACCTTGGCTGCGGCGAAGGGGTCGGCCGGCAGCAGGGGCACGGCGGGGTAGGCGGCCTCGAGGTAGTCGACGATCACCTGGCTCTCGCACAGCGCGCCCTCGTCGGTGCGCAGGAAGGGCACCTTGCCCAGCGGGGTGCAGTTCAGCACGGCCTCGTCCTTCGAGCCGGTCATCACCAGTTCCTCGTTGAACGGGATGCCTTTTTCCAGCAGGGCCAGCTTGACCTTGTTGTAGTAGTTCGAAACCGAGAAACCGCAGAGGGTGAGCATGGGATAGGTCTCCGTGAAGGGATGGACGCGCCGAGTCTAGGTGCGGCCCGGCCCCGGCGTGCTTCGCGCAGGTGACAGGCCGGCCGCGCCATCGGCCGCGGCCCGGGGTGGCGGCCGGTTCACCAGCGCGATGCCCACCACCACCGCAGCACAGGCCACGCCCAGGCGCAGCGTGAGCGGCTCGTCCAGCAGCAGCACCCCGGCCAGCAGGCCGAACAGCGGCGTGAGCATCGTGAAGGCGGTGACCCGCGTGGCCGGGTAGCGGCGCAGCAGCCAGAACCACAGCAGGTAGCTGGCGAAGGTGACCACCACCGTCTGGAAGCCCATCAGCAGCCACGGCCGCAGGCCCAGCCCGCCCGGCGCGGGCCAGACCTCGCCGGCCAGCAGCGAGGCCGCCATCAGCAGCGGGCCCGAGATGGCCAGCTGGTAGTACAGCGTCTGCACCGGCGAGGCCGTGGCCAGCCGGCTGGCACGGATGGTGATCGTGTTGGCGCCCCACAGCAGCGCGGCCAGCAGGCCCAGCGCGTCGCCGATCCAGCGCTGGGCCTGGCCCGGGCCGGCGGCGTCGGTCAGGCCCTCGGCAAAGGCCCAGGCCACGCCGCCGAAGGCCACGCCCAGCCCCAGCAGCTGCAGCGCCGTGGGCCGCTCGCTGCGCGCCACCAGAGGCATGCCCAGCGCCACGACGAAGGGCGCGAGGTAGATGAACACGATCATGCGCGAGGCCTGGGTGAACTGCAGGCCCACGAAGATGCAGGCGAACTCGAGCGCGAAGCTGGTGCCCGCCAGCAGGCCCCCGGTGAGCGTGCCGTTGCGCATCGACAGCGAATGGCCGCGTGCCCGGGCCCACAGCGCCACCAGCAGCGCCGCGCCCAGCGAGCGCAGGCCTGCCTGCAGCAAGGGCGGCAGGTGCGCCAGCGTGAGCTTGGTGATGCTGTGGTTCAAGCCCCACAACGCGCAGCAGGTCACCAGCGTGATCACGGCCACGCCGTCGAGATGGGTCTTGCGATCGGTCATCGACCGATGCTACGGGCGCGGGCCTGTACTTCGGCCTGCATCGCCGCCCACGCTGCAGGCCAGCGCGCACAGCAGGCCGGCCGCCGCGCCCGTGGCATGCGCCAGCGGCGCGATGGCGATGTCCCAGCCGCTCACCTGGCGCAAGGGCCCCTGCCAGGGCGCTTCCAGCCCCAGCTTGAGCAGCAGCCCGGCGGCCAGTGCCGCGCCAATGGCCTGGCGCAAACCGCGCTCGGCGCGCAGCAGCTGCCAGACCGCCACCGCCACGCCGGCATGCAACACGCCCGACAGGCCACCGTACCGGCCGAGTTCAGGCTGCGCCAGCAGCGCCAGGTGGGTGAGCGGCCAGGCCAGCGCCCAGGCCAGCGCGGCGCGCCGCCCGCAACCGGCCACCACGCCCAGCGCCGCGACCAGCGCCGTGCCCAGCAGGTTGGCCCCCAGGTGCAGCGGGCTGAAGTGCACCCAGGCGGCGGTGACGGCGCGCCAGGGCTGGCTGAAGGCCAGCTCCGGCTGCCAGCGCAGCGCCGCCGCATCGATGGCCTGTGCGGCCAGCGCGCCGCCGGCGGCCAGGCCCGAGATCAGCAACCAGCGGCGTGCGCGGTCAATCGAAGACCGCATGCCACAGCGCCAGCACCGCGTCGCGCTCGGTGGCCAGCACCTCGGGCTCGAACTGCGTGGGCTGCTCGTCCAGGCGCGCCCGGTGCTGGGCGCGGCGCAGCTCGCGGTAGGCGTTGGCCGCTGCCTCGCCCACGCCGGCGGGCAGCAGGCCCACCTGCTCGGCGCGCTGCAGCAGCGCAATGTTGCCGGCGTTGTCCAGCAGCGTGGGGTGGCGCTGGCCTTCGGCCAGCACCAGGTACTGCACCGCGAACTCGGCGTCCATCATGCCGCCGGGGCTGTGCTTGACGTCGAAGCGCCCGGCGCGCACCGGCCGCGCGGTGCGCACCTTCTCGCGCATCTCCAGCACTTCGCGCCGCAGCGCGGCGGCGTCGCGCGGGGCGGCCAGCACCTGGCGCCGCACCGCGTCGAAGCGCTGCGCCAGCGCGGGTGATCCGGCGCAGAAGCGTGCGCGCGTCAGCGCCTGGTGCTCCCAGGTCCAGGCGGTGTTGCCACCCCGCCCGACCTGGTAGCGCTCGAAGCTGTTGATCGAGGTGACCAGCAGCCCCGAGTTGCCGTTGGGCCGCAGCGCGGTGTCGATGTCGAACAGCTCGCCGGCGGCGGTGCGCAGCGTCAGCCAGGTGATCAGCTTGCGCACGAAGTGGCCGTAGACCTCCTGCGCGCGATCGGCGTCGGGCTCGTCGGCGTCGTCGTAGAGGAACACCACGTCCAGGTCGCTGCCGTAGCCCAGCTCCTTGCCGCCGAGCTTGCCGTAGGCGATGACCGCGAAGTTGGGCGCCGCGCGGTGGTGCTGGCGCAGCCGCGGCCAGGCCCAGCGCAGCGTGCAGTCCAGCGTGGCATCGGCCAGCGCCGACAGGTCGTCGGCCACCTGCTCGACGGTGATCAGGCCCTCGACGTCGCGCACCAGCGTGCGGAACACCTCGGCATGGTGGGCATGGCGCAGCGTGTCGAGCAGCGCATCCTCGTTGTCCTCGCCGGCGCGCTGCCAGGCGCTGTGGCGGGCTTCCAGGTCGGCGATGTATTCGACCGGGTTGAAGCGCTCGTTGAGCAATCGCGGATCGGCCAGTTCGTCGATCACGCCCGGGTGGCGCATCAGGTACTGCATCGGCCAGCGTGCCAGGCCCAGCAGGCGCAGCAGCCGGCGCAGCACCTCGGGCCGCTCGGCCAGCAGCGCCAGGTAGCTGTCGCGGCGCAGCAGCGGCTCCAGCCAGTCGATGAAGCGCAGCGCGGCGGCCTCGGTGCAGGTGTCGTCGGTGATGCAGGCGCCGGCGCGCTGCACCAGCTTGCCCAGGCGCAGCCGCGCCTCCTCGCGCAGGGCCAGCACGCGAGGATGCTCGCGCCACTGCGCCACCCGCGCGCCCAGGCCGGGCGGCAGCTTCTCGATCAGCGCGTCGCTGTCGATCGCCAGCGGGCCGGTGCCGGTGCCGCAGTGCTTGCAGCCGTTGCGGTTGCCGTTGGCCGCCGGGTCCTGGCCGTCGTGCAGCAGCGCGTCGAACTCGTTGGCCACCAGCTCGCGGATCTCGCACAGCCGGTCGAGCAGTTCGCAGGCTTCTGGCTTGCAGACGGCCAGGCCCATCGAGGCGGCGATCCAGGCCAGGTCGCCGTCGTGCGTGGGCAGCAGGTGCGTCTGCTGGTCGTCCAGGTACTGGATGCGGTGCTCCACCTGGCGCAGGAAGACATAAGCCTCGCCCAGCTTCACCGCGGTGTCGGGCTTCATCAGGCCGCGCGCGGCCAGCTTCTGCAGGCTCTTGAGGGTGCTGCGGGTGCGGATCTCGGGGTACTGGCCACCGCGCACCACCAGCAGCAGCTGCACGATGAACTCGATCTCGCGGATGCCGCCGCGCGAGAGCTTCACGTCGTTCGCGCGCTCGGGCCGGCCGGCGGCGCGGCGTTGCGCTTCTTCGCGGATCTTGCGGTGCAGCTGGCGCAGGCCCTCGAAGATGCCGTAGTCGAGGTAGCGGCGGTAGACGAAGGCGGTGACCAGGCTGCGCAGCGGCAGCGCCCGGCCCGAGGCCACCGACGCGGCCGGCGCCACCACCCGGCTCTTGAGCCAGGCAAAGCGTTCCCACTCGCGGCCCTGCACCAGGAAGTATTCCTCCAGCATGCCCATGCTGACCACCGGCGGGCCCGAGTTGCCGTTGGGCCGCAGCGCCAGGTCGACGCGGAAGACGAAGCCGTCGTCGGTGGTGTCGCCGATCAGCGCGTACAGCCGCTTGGCCACGTTGGCGAAGTACTCGTGGGCCGACACCTTCAGCGGCCCGCTGGTGTGCCCGTCGTCCTCGTAGACGTAGATCAGGTCGATGTCGGACGAGACGTTGAGCTCGTGCGCGCCGAGCTTGCCCATGCCGATGATCCAGAAGTCGATCACCCGGCCTTCGGCGTCCAGCGGCGCGCCGCAGCGCGCGTCTTCTTCGGCGCGGGCGGCGGCCAGCGCGATCTCCAGCGTGGCCTCGGCCAGCGCCGTCATCGCGCGGGTGACCTGCTCCATCGGCGCGCCCTGCTCCACGTCCAGCACGGCGAGGCGCTCGAGCACCAGCTGGCGCGCCACGCGCAGCGCCGAGGGCAACGCGCGCCCGCCGGCCTGCAGGCGCTGCACCAGCGCGGTGATGACGGGGACATCGGGCGGGCCCGGCGGCAGCAGCGGCAGCTCGGCGGCATAACGCCGGCGGATGCGCTGCACGAAGCGGCTGTGGTCGGCCGCAGCCCGGATAGGGACGCCCGGTGTGTCGGTCTGGTGAAGTTCGGAACCCATGGTCGCGCCGGGGCTCTGTGCTAGATTGAGCCGCAGCCCGGACCGCTGCTGCCGCAGTGCGTCGGGCCGCCAGGCCTGCGCGGGTGGTGGTCCATCGCTGCGCGCCGGTTCTCGCTCCTCATCCATGCCCCTCTCGACGATGTTCGCTGCGGTGCGCGCCTCGGCCGATGGCCGTGACCGCGCCTTCTGGCGCCCCCCCTGGCGCTTGCTCTGGCACTGGGCCTGGCGCATCACGCTGGGGTTGTTGTTGGCGCTCTGGAGCGTGGCCCTGCTGGCCTGGCTGACACTCCATTGGCTGATTCTGCCCCGTCTGGACGAATGGCGCCCGCGGGTGGAGGCACAGGCCGCGCGGGCGCTGGGGCATCCGGTGCAGATCGGCCGCATCGCCGTGCACAGCTCGGGCTGGGTGCCGGCCTTCACGCTGCACGACGTGGTGCTGCACGATGCGCGCGGGCGCGATGCGCTGCGCCTGCCCAAGGTCTCGGCGGCGCTGTCGGTGCCGTCCATGCTGGCGCTGCGGCTGCGCTTCGACCAGCTGCTGATCGAGGACGCGCGGCTGGAGGTGCGCCGCGATGCGCAGGGCCGCTGGTCGGTCGGCGGGCTCGACATGGACACGGCCGGGGCCTCGGTCGATGGCAGCGAGGCGGCCGACTGGTTCTTCGAGCAGCACGAGTTCCTGATCCGCGGCGGCACGCTGCGCTGGGTGGACGAGCAGCGCGCCGCGCCGCCGCTGCAGCTGAGCGAAGTGCAGCTGCTGGTGCGCAACCGCGGCCGCCGTCACGAGCTGCGGCTCGACGCCACCCCGCCCGCCGACTGGGGCGATCGTTTCTCGATCGTCGGCCAGGCGCGCGGCGCGCTGCTGTCGCGCGCCGGCGACTGGCAGCGCTGGAAGGGCACGCTGTTCGCGCAGCTGCCACGCGCCGACGTGTCGCAGCTGCGCCGCCATGTCGACCTGCCGGTCGACCTGCAGCAGGGCGAGGCCGCGTTGCGCGCCTGGGTCGACTGGGACCGGGGCCTGCCGCAGGCGCTGACGCTGGACGCGGCGCTGCGCGACGTGTCGGTGCGGCTGGGCCGCGAGCTGGAGCCGGTGGCGTTGACGGCGCTGACCGGCCGCTTCGTGGCCGAGCGCCAGCCCGGCGGCGCCAGGCTGGCGATCCAGGGCCTGGGCTTCACCACCGCCGATGGCGACGTCTGGGCGCCCAGCCAGATGGCGCTGCAGTGGCAGCAGGCAGCGGCGCCCGCGGGCGCGGCAGGCGTGGCGTCCGCGGCGTCGGCGGCACCCGGCCCGGTGGACGGTGGCGAGTTCAGCGCCGACCGGCTCGATCTGGCGCTGCTGGCCGAGCTGGGCGAGCGCCTGCCCATCGGCGCCGGGCTGCGCCAGCTGCTGCAGCAGCTCAACCCCGAGGGCACGGTGGGTGCGCTGAAGGCGCGCTGGGCCGGGCCGCTGGATGCACCGCGCAGTTATTCGGCGCGCGCCAGCGTCAAGGGCCTGGCGATCGCCGCCGCGCCGTCGCCCGAGCCCGGCGGCATCGGCCGGCCCGGCTGGCGCGGCGCCGACCTGGAGATCAGCGCCAGCGAGACCGGTGGCCAGGCCGAGCTGACGCTGGCCGATGGCGCAGTCGACCTGCCCGGCGTGTTCGAGCAGGCGGCGGTGCCGCTGGCGCATTTCAGCGCGCAGCTGCAGTGGCGCATCGATGCGGCAGCGCCGGTGGCCCCGGTTGCCCGCCCGGCCGCCGGGGCTTCGGCCGGCGTGGCCACCGAGGCCTTGCCGCGTGTCGAGCTGAAGGTGCTCAACGCCCGCTTCGACAACGCCGATGCGCGCGGCGCCTTCAATGCCACCTGGCAGACCGGCGCGGGCACGGGCTTCGGCAAGGGCGGCCGGCTGCCCGGGATGCTGGCGCTGCAGGGCACGCTGGCCGAGGGCCGCGCGCTGGCGGTGGCGCGCTACCTGCCGCTGGGCATCGGCGCGCACACCCGCAGCTGGGTGCAGCACGCGGTGCAAGGTGGCGAGATCCGCGACGTGGCCTACCGCGTCAAGGGCGACCTGTGGGACTTCCCGTTCGTCAACCGGCGCGACGGCGAGTTCCGCATCGCCGGCAAGGTGCAGGGCGTGACGCTGGCGCCGGTGCCCTCGGTGCCGGCGGGCGGCACCGAGCCGGCCTGGGACTCCCCCTGGCCGGCCTTCACCGACGTCAGCGGCGAGCTGGTGTTCGAGCGCGATTCGATGCGCTTCCAGCAGGCCCGCGGCCGGCTGTGGGGCACCGAGCTGGCCGAGGTGCAGGGCCGCATCCGCGAGCTGTCCGACCACGCGCTGCTGGAGGTGGACGGCCAGGCCCGCGGCCCGGCGGCCGACCTGCTGCGCTACCTGCGCAGCACGCCGCTGGCCGACTGGACCGACCATGCGCTGGACAGCGCCAGCGCCACCGGCGCGGCCGAGCTGCGGCTGGGCCTGAACATCCCGCTGGCGCGCACCGCCGACAGCGCGCTCAAGGCCAGCCTGCAGTTGGCCGGCAACGACCTGCGGCTGCGCCCCGACGGCCTGCTGCTGGCCGGCGCCCGCGGGCGGGTCGACATCACCCACAAGGGCGTGCAGATGGCCGGCGTGCGCGCGCAGCTGCTGGGCGGCGAGGCGGTGATCGACGGCG
>JAURXG010000182.1 GCA_030654555.1 Aquabacterium sp. | reverse complement strand
TCGAACAGGTCGAGCGAGCCGCCGCCGGCCGGCTCGGCACGTGACTTGCCTCCCTTGCGATCGGCACGCGGTGCGGCTTGCGACTCGAAATCGGCCGGCGACAGGATGGCGGCTTTGGTGGCGGGCGGCTTGGGCAGGGGCATGGGCAGGGCTTCGTGGCGATCAGGCAAGGGAATGGTGCAGCCAACAAAAAAGCCGCACAGGCGACTGTGCGGCTTCGGCTTTGAAGGGGGTGTGCGTCGGGCGACTCACCAGCATGGGCGGATTATGCACAAGCCCGCCGGGCGGGCATGACAGGCGCGTGACCGAGCCGTGCTTGCGCCGATGCCGGCTCAGGCGGCCTTCTTCAGCGCCTTGACGGCCAGCAGCACCTCGTCGACATGGCCGGCGACCTTGATGCCGCGCCATTCAGCGCGCAGCACGCCGGCTGCGTCGATCAGAAAGGTGCTGCGCTCGATGCCCTTGACCTTCTTGCCGTACATGATCTTGTTCTTGACCACGCCGAACATGTGGCACAGCTTCTCTTCGGTGTCGGCGATCAGTTGGAAGGGCAGTTCGAGGTTCTGGCGGAACTTCTCGTGCGACGCCATGTTGTCGCGCGAGACGCCGAACACCACCGCACCGGCCTTCAGAAAGTCCTTGTGCTTGTCACGGAATTGCATGGCCTCGGTGGTGCAACCGGGGGTATGGTCCTTCGGATAGAAATAGAGCACCACCGCCTGGCCGTTGAAGGCATGCGGGGTGAACTTCACACCGCCGGTGGCTTGGGCTTCGAAGTCGGGCAGGTTTTTATTGAGGACAGGCGTCATGAGCGGGCCAATACGAGCATTCGGGGCGAATGTGGAGGTCAGACGGGATGCCCTCTTGGGGCGCAACCTGCGATTATAAAGTTACGGCGCGCATGTTCCGTTGCCGTTGCCGTTACAAACCCGGGGCAGGGTAACCCGCAGTCCCTGCGTGGGGTGCCGGCGTGGCACTCACGCCGGTGGTGCCAGCAACAGCGCCGCCACGGCCGAACGGCCTTCGCTGACCAGCACGTTGTAGGTGCGGCAGGCGGCGGGCGTGTCCATGGTCTCGACGCCGATGCGGCGTTCGATCAGCGCGCGCATCAGCGCCGGCGAGACGAACTTCAGGCGCTGCCCGCTGCCGAAGATCACCAGCTCGGGCTGCAGCGCCAGCAGTGCCTCGAAGTGTTCCGCGATCAGCTCGTCCGGCCGTGCGGGCGCCCAGGGCAGCACCGCGCCCTGCCAGGGCACGATCAGGCTGTGGCTGTAGCGGGCAGTGCCGACCCACAGCGCGTCGGGCTCGTGCCGGGTGATCACATTGGTGCCGGCCAGCAGGTCGGGTTGGAACTTCACGGCGGGGCCATCCGGTCAAGGCCCGCGGGGCGCGGGCGGTGCTGCGGGGTGCGTGCCACCCCAAGGCTAAAATTATAGGTTTTGCGCTGCAGCATGCCTGGCTCCGCTCGGGCCGTCGTCGCAGCCACCGCCACCGGGAGCCCTCGTGTCCAATGTCCTGAAGCCGATCGTCAAGTCCGCCAAGCTGGCCAATGTCTGCTACGACATCCGCGGCCCGGTGCTCGACAAGGCCCGCCAGATGGAGGACGAGGGCCAGAAGATCATCAAGTTGAACATCGGCAACATCGCCGCCTTCGGCATCGAGCCGCCCGACGAGATCGTGCAGGACATGATCCGCAACCTGCCGCACTCGGCCGGCTACACCGACAGCAAGGGCCTGTTCGCGCCGCGCAAGGCGGTGGTGCACTACAGCCAGGAAAAGCACATCGCCGGCGTGACTGTGGACGACGTGTACCTGGGCAACGGGGCCAGCGAGCTGATCACGATGAGCATGAACGCGCTGCTCAACGCCGGTGACGAGATCCTGGTGCCGGCGCCCGACTACCCGCTGTGGACCGCCTCGGTGGCGCTGTCGGGCGGCACGCCGGTGCATTACCTGTGCGACGAAGGCGCCGACTGGACACCCGACCTGGCCGACATCCGCCGCAAGATCACGCCCGCCACCCGCGGCATCGTGGTGATCAACCCCAACAACCCCACCGGCGCGCTGTACCCCGACAGCGTGCTGCGCGAGATCGTCGAGATCGCCCGCCAGCACCAGCTGATCGTCTTCGCCGACGAGATCTACGACAAGACGCTGTACGACGGCAACACCCACACCAGCATCGCGTCGCTGGCCGACGACGTGTTCTTCGTCACCTTCAACGGCCTGAGCAAGAACTACCGCAGCTGCGGCTACCGCGCCGGCTGGATGATCGTCTCGGGCGACAAGCGCCATGCCAAGGACTACATCGAAGGCCTGAACATGCTGTCGTCGATGCGGCTGTGCGCCAACACGCCGGGCCAGCTGGCGATCCAGACCGCACTGGGCGGCTACCAGAGCATCAAGGACCTGGTGGCGCCCACCGGCCGGCTGTGCCGCCAGCGTGACCTGGCCTACAACCTGCTGACGCAGATCCCGGGCGTCAGCGTGGTCAAGCCCAAGGCGGCGCTGTACATGTTCCCCAGGCTCGATCCGAAGATGTACCCGATCAGCGACGACCAGCAGTTCGCCTACGAGCTGCTGGCCGAGGAGAAGGTGCTGATCGTGCAGGGCACCGGCTTCAACTGGATCGCGCCCGATCACTTCCGGCTGGTGTTCCTGCCCAACTCCGACGACCTGGCCGAGGCCATCGGCCGCATCGACCGTTTCCTGTCGCACTACCGCCGCCGCCACGCGGTGTGATGCGTGCCGCGATCCCCGCCATCCTGAACCCAGAAGAGAGCCTTTCATGAATCCCATCCAGGTCGGCCTGCTCGGCATCGGCACCGTCGGCAGCGGCACCTTCAAGGTGCTGACGCGCAACCAGGCCGAGATCCGCCGCCGCGCCGGCCGCGGCATCGAGATCACGATGGTGGCCGACCTCGACACCGCCCGCGCGCGCGCCGTGGTCGGCGAAGGCGTGCAGGTGGTGGCCGACGGCCGCGCCATCATCAACCACCCCGACATCGACATCGTGATCGAGCTGATCGGCGGCTACGGCATCGCCAAGACGCTGGTGATGGAGGCGATTGCCGCCGGCAAGCACGTGGTCACCGCCAACAAGGCGCTGCTGGCGGTGCACGGCACCGAGATCTTCGCCGCGGCGCGCGCCAAGGGCGTGATGATCGGCTTCGAGGCGGCCGTGGCCGGCGGCATCCCGATCATCAAGGCGCTGCGCGAAGGGCTGACCGCCAACCGCATCGAGTGGATCGCCGGCATCATCAACGGCACCACCAACTTCATCCTCAGCGAGATGCGTGACAAGGGCCTGGATTTCGGCGTGGCGCTGAAGCAGGCGCAGGCGCTGGGCTATGCCGAGGCCGACCCGACCTTCGACATCGAGGGCGTGGACGCCGCGCACAAGGCCACGATCATGAGCGCGATCGCCTTCGGCACGCCGGTGCAGTTCAACCAGGCGCATGTGGAAGGCATCACCCAGTTGCAGGCGGCCGACATCCGCTATGCCGAGCAGA